>RDXZ01000123.1 GCA_004293265.1 Bacteroidota bacterium
ACAAAAAATGCTAAACCTCTCATTGCTGGTCGTTGTATCAATAAATATAAAATTATTTTTGAAAATAGATATGTTATTTTTGATGAAAAAGATGTTAGTAATTTTAAAACAAAACATATTTATGAAAGTGAAAAAATATTGGTTCGTCGAATTGGTACAGAAATAATTGCTACTTTTGATGACCAAAAATATTATAATGTGTGTGATGTTTATAATTTACTTTCTAAAAATATCAATTTAAAATATATTTTAGGATTTTTAAATTCAAAATTGATGTCTTTTTACTTACAAACTCAATTTAAAAATGCAAAAAAATTGTTTCCTAAAATTCCAATTGCTTATCTCAAACAACTTCCAATAATTGTACTTGATACAAAAAATAAAAATGATAAAAATTTATATGATAAAATTATTTTACACGTCGAAACTTTATTAGAATTGGAAAAAAGATTATTGAATACAAAAACTGATAGCGAAAAAAGAAGTCTGAACGACAGAATTTTTAGGAATAAAGAAGAACTTGATAATTTGATATTTGACCTTTACGCACTCACAGACGAGGAAATAAAAATTATTTTGGGAGAATGAAAATGTTTTTAGAAAGTTGGAAAGATTATCTTTTGCAAAATTTATCACGAATAAAAAATATCTATTTCTCCCTCTTGTGTTGAAGGAGAAATACATAAAAAAATTATTCACAAACCAATCTCAAATAATCATCTTCACTCAATACCTTAGACCAAATTTCTGAACCTAAATGATTGTAATACATCACTTGAAACCTTTTTTTATCCTGTGATTTTCTTTCTGCAAAGAAAAAAGGTTTTTCGTTTGTGCCAATATTAATAATCTGGTCAAAATCTGGGGGAACAATTACGCCTTTTTTGCCATGCCAAATACCAAAATATCCATATTTTTCACCCATCACATATATATCTTTTGTCCAATCAACCACACCAGTACTATTTTGATTCACGACTTTTACCTGCCTCAATTCACTTTTGACTAATTTATCTTTTGCTTTATAAAAATAGTAAAACAACCATTCATTTTTTTTGTTTTGCACCAATGCACAACTATCATTCCAAACAATTAGATTTTGAAACTCAAAAGGAACTAAATTTTTACCTTTGCCGTTCATCAAGCCAAATAAATCGTTTCTTTTTCCAAAATATCCAATCATTTCGTTATTGATTTGATATGGAAAAGGTACTTGGTCAAAAACAGGTTCTATCATAGAAGTTTTATCAATCACCCCAAACTTTCCACCCAAAGATAAAATTTTTCTTTGATTAATATCCGTAGTCAAAATTCCGTCATATCTTGGCATAATAATAATTCGCCCTAAAGAATCAACCAGACCATATTTTCCACCTTGCGAAACGCTCAAAAATTGTGGAGAAAGATAAGAATAATTATTAAAATTTCCAGCAGAAAGTAATTTTTGTCCTGTGCTACTCAAAATATTTTTCTTTTGATTTGCTTCATTATACGCTAAAAACCAATCAGGAAAATTAACAAAAGGTTTTTCAAATCGTAGATTTTTTGTACCTGTCAAATCTATTATTTTTTGATTTTTTCCTTCTGCCCATATTTTTTTTCCTTCCCAACAAACCATCAAATTCCCTGCAACTGCTACCGAATCTAAGTCAAAATCTCGATAAGGGCGACCATTTGGCATCAAAATTCCCCATTTTTTTCCATTTTTGACAATAATTCTTTGGGGTAATGCTAAAACTTTATCAAATAAAACGGAAGAGTTTTTTTGTCCCTCTGTGTCATAAGTTTGGTATTTTCCTTGTTTTAAAGTAGCAAAACCTGCATCTTCCCAAAAATCTATTTTTTCTTGAAAATGTGTGAACAAAATTTGCCCTTTTTTATTCATTATATTTTCCCCAATATCATTTTTTACTCTGATAAAATTTGGACTTACATATTCAATTTTATTGTATTTGGTCTGATTTAAAGGCTTTTTTTCTTGATAATAATTCAAAATATCTTTGATAGACCAAGTGAGATATTGCCCTTCGGTTTGCACAACTATAAAATCATTGGTTAAGGCTTCGATTTCTGAAAATGTAGGTTCAAGTATGATTTGCCCGTTCATTCCTGCCAAGCCCCAGCGTCTATTTTTACGAATTTTTAATAAATTAGGAGTCAAAAACTCGACCATATCGTATTTTAATGGCAAAATTTCTTTTCCTGTGAGTGCGTGAACTACGCCTGTGCTTGTATTTTTGCTTACTTTCAATAAAATATCACTTAAATTTTCAACTTTATCAAATTGTGTTTCGTGCCAAATATTTCCAAATTTATCACCAATTCCAAAAATTCCATTTTTATAATACAATAAATAAGGTGTTTTGATAGTTTCACAATGATATTTTTTAGCAATTTCATCTATTGAATGTGGAACAATTACTTTTCCATTTTCATTTAGAAAACCATATTTTTCATCTTCTAAAAAAGGAATCATTTGAAAAAGATATTCTTCGTTTAATTTTCTCCAATAATCATCAATTGTAAAACTATTTTTTTTTATTTCTTCTCCTAATTTTTTTTGTTGATAAGCAAAACTTAATAACCACATTTTAGATTTTTCGTTATCAGAATAAGTAGGAAAATCATTTAAAAATTTTTCGTACATTTCTTTTGTATGCTCCAAAGATTTTAAATCAAATAAATCTTTGATAACCCAATTTTTATATTGATTATTAGGATAGTTTTCTAAAAAAGTTTCTAAATTTGAAACCGTTTTTAGTGATGCAAATTGCACAATTTGTAAGCTATCAATTTTTTGAATTGCTTTTGAAACTTGTTTTGCTTTTGGATATTTGAGTAAAAAATTTTGATAGTTTTTTAAATCATCTTTTTTTGAAATATCTTGCCAAATCAGTTCATTTCTTAATGTTTCGGCTTCATTTTTTTGTTTGGCTTGTTGATATTTTTCCAAAAAAAGATTATATTTTTCTAAATTATTGGCTGTTTTTGCCTCCTCAAAAGCTTTGGTTTCGATGTTGATTTTTAGTTTTTTTGCTTCTTCTAAATCAATTTCTTCTTCTTTCCATTCTTTCAAATCTTTTGGATTTGCTTTGGGATAGTTTTGAATGGATTTTCTAATATACAAATAAGCAGAATCAAGATAAAATGCAGGATTTTTATCTGAAAAATAATAAATAGACAACACGTGAAACGCACCTGCGTTCAAACTATCTTTTTCTAATTGTTTATCTAATTGAACTTTTGCCTTATGGTATTCACCTTTTTTGATATATTTGAGTGCAGAGGTTATTTTATCAATAGTAATACTAATAAAACTAAAAAAAATGATGGTAGAAAGGAATAAAAATATTTTTTTGGAAGTCATTGTCTTTTTTCTAAATTTTTTTGTAATTTTTGTTTTTTTAAACTTGTTTTTTATTTAACAATTGCAAAGATAAATTAAAAAACCTTAATTTAAAACAAAATAAACGATTTTTTATCATTTTTTATTCTTATCTTTGCTTCTTATACGCAGACAAAAAACTTACACTTTCATAAAATCAAATATAAAAATGGAAGCAAAATATATATTTATCGATACATTTTTTTTACTTTTTTGTTACTAATGACGTAGAAAATAGGTCTTTCTGTGGCTACTCCATTTTGTGCAATGGTTATTTCTACTGTTTCTAACAATACTCTGCCGCCCCACAAAAACTCTATTCCTAACAAAGTATCTGCGATAAAATCTTGCAACAAAGGTTTTCCTTCAAACAAATGCACCAAACATAATTCGTTGTCATCTGTGCGTGATTTGTCCACATATACATAAGGCGGGTGATACAAAGAATCTACCAACATTGCCTGATAATCTTCTGCTTTTCTGCTTTTTACGTAATATTCTTCGGTTTGTTTTTGGTAGTTGATGCGTTTTCCGACCACAAACAAGTCGTGTTTATCGACAAAATCTTGGTCTGTAAAAGTTTTTACCAACGTAAAATCAGAAAAATGTGTTCTTAAATCAAAAATGGCATCTCGTCCTTTTCCTGTTTTTTTATCATATTTTTCTCTGCTATTTACGCCTGTCAAATCTTGAAAATCTCTTGAAATTTTGCCTTCATTGGCTAATTCTTCTACATATTGCACCAAACGAAGCCCAATAGCATAAGGATTTAGCCCAACTCTTTGCACAGAAGTTACCATAGCGTTGAGTTTTGCATACGCAATTTCGTGGGTTTTCATTTGTTTATCTTGTCTAAAAAGTGTATCGTGCCAATAACTTGCCCAACCTTCATTGATAATTTTGGTACGAATTTGAGGTTCAAAATAAACGGCTGTATCACGCACAATTGTCATTACTTCTTTCATCCAAGTATTTTCTGATTTGTGTAAAAAAGGAGAATTATCTCGGATAAACTCTAATAAATCTTGGTTTTTGGGTTGATGAACATTTGCCATATATTTATCAAATTCGGCTTGTAATTCAGGATATTTGTCCTTTACCTCTATCAAAAACATAGTTTCGGCATAGTCCACGTCATCAGATTTTTCGTACCAAAGATTTAATCTTTCGACTTCTTTGAATATTTCGCTGTCAGGTCTTTTTTTAATGACTTGTAAAAAATCTTGCAAATAAAATTCTACTTTTGAAAGGATTGTATTTTCAGAATTATTATGTTGATTTTTGGCTAATTCCACAAAATATCCATTCAAATTATTGATACTTCGTGTAAATTCTATCACATAATCAACCCAACGCCCATATTTTGTACGCATATCTGCTAACAAACGCTTGTCTGCTAAGGCTTTTCCTACAAAATCATCTTTCCAAGTGTGAGCAAACAAACGATTGTTTTGAAAAAAATCTATATGCCCTAACACGTGATAAAATATCATTACGTTCAACCAATCAGGATTATTATCGTTATAAAAAGAAATGGCAGGTCGAGAATTGATAACGGTTTCGTAAGGATTGTTTGGATATAATTTATATTTTCCTGATTCTTTTAACACTTCTACATCATTCACCCAATAATCATATAAAGTTGGAATCATAATTTTTGGCGTGAGTTCTATCATATCTTTGTTCGTTACGATATATTCCAAAGTATCAGATTCAAATTTCAACCCTGCATCTATTGCTTTGAGTTTACATTCCTCCATTAATTTTTTTACGTGCTGTGAAATAAGTTCCATATAGGTTTAATTTTTTGTGTTAGCCATTACCAAAAGTTTCGAACTTTCCAAAAATTTTAAACTTTTGGAAAGTTAATACTATAACGACATTTTTTTTAAAAAATTAAAAATAATAGATTTTATTTTTGAGGTTGTCTAAAAAACCTATGAGTTGGGCTGTATTTAGCTATTTTCTAAGGGCAAAGTAAACCAAAAAATACTACCTTGATTTAATTCACTTTCCACCCAAATTGTTCCGTTATTTTTTTCGATAAAATCTTTACAAATCCATAGTCCAAAACCGCTTCCTGTTTCTTGGTTTGTTCCTTTTTTAGAGTATTTTCCCATTTGAAAAAGTTTTTCTTTATCCTCAGGCGTAATTCCTATGCCATTATCTTCTACGGCAATATGCACCATATTGTTTGTTAATTTTGAATATACTTTGATAGTACCATTTTGAGGTGTAAATTTAATTGCATTTCCGACCAGATTTCTCAAAACAAGTTGTAGAGTATTCAAATCAGCATATACAATATCATTGTTATCGATAAGATTTTCAACAATTATATTTTTTTCTTGTAAATTATACATCAATAAATTAAAAATATTATCAACAATATTTTTCAAGGCTAAATTTTTTGCTTCCAATTGCAAGCCGTTCATTTGGCTTTTTGTCCAAAATAAAATATTATCCAAAAAATCTGTCGTGGTGGCTAATTGAATATCAATTTTTTGTAAAATATTTTGAATTTGGTTTGTTTCAAGGTCTTGTACTTTCAATAAATTAAAAAAACTTCTCAAAGACGCTAACGGACTTCTAAAATCATGACTAATCACTGAAAATAATCTATCTTTGACGCGATTTAGTTCTTCTAATTGATTTTTTTGTGCTAAAATTTTTGCTTTTGCTTTTTTTCTCAACGTAATATCTTGCACAGTCAAAGCAATTCCTGTGATGTTATTTTCGTTGCCAATCAAAGGAATGTACTCAATTTCTAACCAAACTTCTCCTACATATTTTTGTTGAATTTTATGTTCAAAAGAAATTTTTTGACCATTTGATGCTTTTGAAAAATACTCGTTGGCATTGCTCAAATGGAAAATTTCTGCGAATTTTAGATGGTCAATATTTTCCCAAGTATCTGTTTTTAAGCCATAATTTTTAGCATATTCTTTTCCTAAATTATTGACACGAAAAACCTCTCCATTTGTACCAATCAAATAAGAGGCTTGCGGTGCGGCATCAAACCACGCTTGCATTTGTTGGTGTGGAAGTAAAGAAATATATTCATTATTTTGCATCACTTTTGTTATTGAGCCATGTTTTTCGATGGGCGTTGATTGATAGTTCATTTATTTTAATTTTTTTTGACTGGGAAGTTTATTTTTTTTATATACAAAATTGTTGCTAATTTATTTAAAAAGATATTTTTTTTGATTTTTTTTAGTACTTTTGTAAGATTTATTTTATTTATTTGTTTTTTAAATACCAAAAAATATGTTTACTATCCAATTTATACCTTATCAACTACAATTCAAATTTGAGGCAGGGACTTCGCGAGGCGTATTAAAACAACGTGATAGTTTTTTTGTATTGCTTACGCATACAGATTTTCCAAACCAAATGGGTATCGGTGAGATTTCGCCTTTGTTTGGATTAAGCATAGATTTTGATGTAAATATTCGCCAATTATTACAAAAAATAGCAGAAAATTTTACTCCTCAAATCTTAGATGATGAGTTTTTAAAACCATTTCCAGCAGTTCAATTTGGTTTAGAAACGGCTTATTTGGATTGGAAAAATGGCGGAAAAAGAATTATTTTTGACAATAATTTTTCAAAAGGAACAGAAAAATTATGGATAAATGGACTGATTTGGATGGGAAGCGAACAATCCATGCAACAACAAATTGAAGATAAATTAGAAAAAGGTTTTCGTTGTCTAAAACTAAAAATTGGTGCGTTAGATTTTGAAACTGAATTAGGTATTTTAAAAAGTATTAGACAAAAATTTTCTGCCAAACAAATTACTTTGAGAGTTGATGCCAATGGTGCTTTTTTACCTGAAAATGCTTTGGAAAAATTAAAAAAATTAGCTGATTTTGAGTTACATTCTATTGAACAACCGATTATGGCAAATCAAATCGAAAAAATGGCTGAATTAGTTCAAAAATCACCTGTTCCGATTGCTTTGGACGAAGAATTGATAGGAATTAATGATACAGAACATAAAAAAAAATTGTTAGAAACCATCAAACCACCATTTATTATTCTAAAACCAACTTTATTAGGCGGATTGAAAGCGTGTGAAGAATGGATAAAAATAGCAGAGTCGATGAATATAAATTGGTGGATAACTTCGGCTCTCGAATCAAATATCGGCTTAAATGCCATTGCACAATTTACCGCAAATTTTAACAATAATTTACCACAAGGGCTGGGAACAGGCGGTTTATATCACAACAATATTGATAGTGCTTTGTATTTAGAAGGCGAATATTTGGGTTTTGATGTCAATTATAAAACAAATTTTTTATTTTATTAAAATATGAAAAAAATATTTTTAGTTATTTTTTATTGTATTTTTTTTTACTTTCAATCTTTTTTTTTGATAGCACAAAATCCATATCTGCGTGCCATTAACTATCCTTATCAACTTTCTGCGAATGTGATTTATGATATGCACATCGATAAAATTGGGCGGATTTGGTTAGGAACAGACAAAGGTTTATTTAGATTTAATGGAAAAAATGCACAAAAAATTCCGTTTATTGACGCAACCCAAATGGAACTTACCAATTTGCAAGAAGATGAAAAAGGTAGAATTTGGGGACATAATTTTGCTTCACAAATCTTTTTTTTAGAAAATGATACTTTGCGTTTGTTTGAAATTCCTACAAAAATAAATTTTAAAGCGTCTTTAAATAATTATGTCATTTTAAAAAATAATCTTTGGATATCTTCTATTAGTAGTTTTGTAAAAATTAATATTGTTTCTAAAAAAATCGAATATGAATATCAATTAGATGACAATCAATCTTATATTTCGGATATGATTTTGTTTCAAAACAAAGAAATTCATATATGTAGTCCTATTTTGAAACAATATTTTATTATTTCGGTTGATGCCAACACAATCAAAAATAATCTCAAAATTATTCCATTACCACTCGAAACAGAATCAAGATTAATGCCTACCAAAGACAAAGTGTATGGCATACAAAAACAGCATAGTAAAAGAATTATGGCAGTTTTTGAAAAAAATAAATGGACAAAATTTCCAGAAATCACTCAAATTGATAAAAAAATTCCTGTGTATCATCTTTCAAAAACTGATGAAAAAGATATTTGGATTTGCACCAAAGAAGGCGGTTTTAAGTGGAATATGGAAAAAAATATGGCTGAATTATATTTCCCAAACAAAAACGTAACCGATGTTGTCAGAGATTATCAAGGTAATTATTGGATAAGTACATTGGATTCGGGACTTTTGTTTTGTCCTTCTTTGGCTACAAAAGTCTATAATCCTTTGCCTTTTTTATCAGAAAAACAGGAAGTTTTTACACAAATTCAAAAAGATGATAAAACAAACAATATTTGGTTAGGTACATCAAAAGGAAGATTTTATAGCACCACTTTAGAATCAGAAAAAGAAAAAGAAAAAGAAAAAGAAAAAGAAAATATAAAAGTATTTGAAAATGATTATTTAAGAGAAGTTACAAGGCTTTTTCCAAACCATGATAAAATTTGGACAAATAGTGGAATTTTTGATAAAAATAAAACAAAAAATAGTATTTCTCTTACAAAATTATTTCCAAAAGATTTTAGATTTTATCAAAATAAATATGTGTTAGCCGCCACCGCACATTTTGGTTGTTGGACAATACCTTTTGAAAAAATAAACAAAGATGTTCAAAAAAATACAGATTTTAATATAGAATTTACAGATGTAAGTGCGGCAAATTTTCCTATTAAATATCTTACTAAAAGACGTGCTTATTCTGTCGAATTAGATACTATTCGAAAAAAATATTGGGTAGCTTATGACAATGATTTGTATGAATATGATTTTAAAGGAAATTCAAAAGTCATCAAAACCAAAGACAATAAAAGTATTGTAGCAAGAAGAATGGCAATAGATAAAGATGGAAAATTATACATTGCAAGTTTTAGTCAAGGAATTTTAATCATTGATAATCAAAGAGTTATACATCAACTAAACGATAAAAAAGGTTTAAAAACAAATATTACAAGAGCCATCAAAAATGTGAGAGATACTATTTGGATAAGTACAGATGAAGAAATTGGCTATTTGATGCCACAAACTTTTGCTCTGATTGATATACTAAACGACAATGCAGTTGGTAAAATTAGCTATCAAGATTTTTACCCTGATAATGAATATTTGTTGTTGGCAATGAATACAAATATTATTAGTTTACCTATCAACCGAACTGTCGTTGGGGATAAATTAAATTATTTACCGCTCAAAAAACAAGGAAGTATTTTTTCTCCGACTTTTACCATAGAAATATTAAGTTATAAAAATCCGTTACAAACCAAGATTTATTATCGATTGAAAGGCATCGAAAAAGAGTGGCAAAATGTGCAAGATTTAACAACTACTATCAAATATAATAATCTTAAATACGGCACTTATACTTTTGAATTTTATGGCATTGATGAAATTTCTAATATAAAAAGTGAAATATCACAAACTACTTTCGAAGTGCCAAAAAAATGGTATGAAACTTATATTTTTCAGTTGATTGTTTTGGTATTTATTTTATTTTGTATCTATTTTATTATTTTATTTTTTTTAGAAAAAAACAAAGAAAAACAAAGCCAAAAAGAAAAATTATTGATTTCACAACTTGTGGCATTGCGTTCTCAAATGAATCCACATTTTTTATACAATATTTTGAATACAGTGCAAGGTTTGGTGTATAGCAATTTGAAAAAGGAAGCAGGAGAATTATTAGGGAATTTTAGTGATTTGATGAGAAAAAGTTTGCAAGCTTCTGAAAATACTTATATCGATTTGAGGGACGAAATAGATATTTTACAATTATATATTATGTTAGAAAAATCACGTTTTGATAATAATTTTAGTTATATTTTTGATGTGGAGCAAGTCAGAGATTGTCTATCTGCCAAAATCCCTTCGATGTTAATACAACCTTTTGTAGAAAATGCGTTCAAACACGGACTTTTACATAAACAAGGAATTAAAAAATTATTTATTCAATTTTTTGTCATTAATGAAAACATACTCAAAATAGTGATTGATGACAACGGTGTCGGTCGTGAAAAATCAGCAGAAATTAACCAAAAACATAAACAAAAATCTACAGGTTTTGCTACAAAAACTACAGAAAAAAGACTCGAATTATTAAACTATCAACAAAAAAATAAAATAAAATTAAATATTATCGATAAAATAGAAGGTACAAAAGTTGAAATATTTATTCCTTTTGTATAAAAATAGATGTAATATTTTATATAAAATTTTGTTTTCTTAATTATTTTTTAACAATTATTAAAAAAAACATAATTTTTTATTATTTTTTGAATTTTTATACTTATCTTTGCAAAAAATACAAAGATAAAAAATCAAAATTATTCCAATCTTATTTTACGATGCTATGTTAAATGATTTAAAACCTTATGCTTACACAGCAGACGAAGAAGATGCACTTAAAAAATTTCGTAATTATTTTCATTTTCCACAATTAAACGGAAAACCTGTATTATATTTTACAGGAAATTCATTAGGACTGCAACCCGTAAAAACTGCTGATTTTGTCAAAAAAGAATTAGAAAAATGGGCAGAATATGGCGTAGAAGGACATTTTAAAACCGATAAACCTTGGTTTGATTACCATAAACACGCCAAAAACGGCTTGATTCACCTTACAGGCGGGCTTGCAAGCGAGGTTACGGCTATGAACGCCTTATCTGTCAATTTACAATTGTTGTTAGTAAGTTTTTATCGCCCAAAAGGTAAAAAAACAAAAATAATGATAGAAAGTGGTGCCTTTCCATCTGACCAATACGCCATCGAAACGCAAGTAAAATGGCACGGATTAGATACAGAAAAAAATATTATCGAATTGACTCCCAGACCAAAAGAAAGAACTTTAAGAACCGAAGATATTTTAGCAAAAATACAAGAACATAAAAACGAATTGGCTTTGGTAATGTTAGGAGGGGTAAATTATTATACAGGACAATATTTTGATATTCCTACTATCACTCAAAAAGCACAAAGTGTCGGGGCTTTTTGTGGTTGGGATTTGGCACATACTATCGGAAACCTGCCCTTAGAATTACATAATTGGAACGTAGATTTTGCAGTTTGGTGTTCTTATAAATATCTCAATTCGGGTCCTGGTGGAGTAGGAGGTGCTTTTGTGCATCAAAAACATCACCAATCAGATATGATGCGTTTGGCAGGTTGGTGGGGATATGAAGAAAAAACAAGGTTTCAGATGAAAAAAGGTTTTCTACCTGAAAAAAGTGTAGATGCTTGGCAATTAAGTAATGCTTCTATTTTACCTTTGGCGGCTCATTTGGCTTCTTTGCAAATATTTATGGAGGCTGATATTTATAAGTTAAGAGAAAAAAGTGAAAAACTAACCAAGTTTTTGGAACAAGTAATTCAGACAATTAATCAAGAAATTGGGGCAGGAATCGAAATTATTACGCCTGAAAACCCCGCAGAAAGAGGCGCACAACTCTCTTTAATTATGAAAAAAAATGGAAAAAAAGTATTTGAAGGATTGCAAGAACAAAACATTATCGCTGATTGGAGAGAGCCTGATGTGATAAGAATTGCTCCTGTGCCTTTGTATAATTCTTTTGTGGATATATTAAAATTTGGTGAGATTTTGAAACAAGTCAGTATTAACTTGAATTAAAAAAGTATGATAGAACTCAAAAATATAAAAAAACAATTCAATGGGCGAGATGTCCTAAAAGGTATTGATGCTACTTTTGCAAGAGGAAAAACTAATATGATTATTGGGGCAAGTGGCACAGGAAAAAGTGTACTTTTGAAGTGTATTGTAGGTTTGGTGCAAGTGGATAAAGGCAGTATTTTATATGACCAAAGAGAGTTTACTCAAGCAGACAAAGATTTAAAAAGAGAAATTAGACGCGAAATTGGTATGCTATTTCAAGGAGGAGCGTTGTTTGATTCCAAAACGGTCGAGCAAAATGTGCTATTTCCTTTGGATATGCTTACCAAAATGACCAAAAAAGAAAAAAATGATAGAGTTGCTTTTTGTTTAGAAAGAGTTGGGCTTTCTCACGCCGCCAAACGTATGCCTTCCGAAATTAGTGGTGGTATGAAAAAAAGAGTGGGCATTGCGCGTGCCATTGCTTTACAAACCAGATATTTATTTGTTGATGAGCCTAATTCAGGTTTAGACCCTTTGACTTCTATCAAAATTGATAATTTAATTCACGAGATTACACAAGAAAATAATATTACTACCGTTATTGTAAGCCACGATATGAACTCTGTGATGGAAATTGGTGAGCATATTATTTTTTTACATCAGGGTGAAAAACTTTGGCAAGGCGATAATAAATCTATTTTTCAATCCGAAGTAAAAGAATTAAATGAATTTGTATTTTGTAACAAACTTTTGAGCGATTTAAGAACCCATTTATAAAATAGAAAAAATCGGATATGTTTTAAATTTCTCCCCTACTGCTTTAAGTTTGTAAAAAAATAAAAAAAGATATTGGTTTAAGTAGTCGAAAAGTGCCCCTACTGCTTTAAGTTTGTAAAAAAATAAAAAAAGATATTGGTTTAAGTACAAAATACTGGCGCAAGTTTGAGCGAAGCGGAAACTTGTGCCTCTGTATTAATAGAAGTCTCCAGACTTTACCACTCGGAGAGTGGAAAAGGCGTTGGTTTGGGCGTATTTTTTGGTTTGTTAGGATTTTTTTGATAAATATTTTGTTTGAATAAGAAAAAATATCTACTTTTGTTCAAAATAAAAAAAATGCTGGGACGAAACATTGTCATTCTCCGAATGACTGAAGTCTGGAGACTTCTATTA
>RDXZ01000124.1 GCA_004293265.1 Bacteroidota bacterium
ATCAAAATTATGAAAAATTCAGAGAAACTATACAGAAAGAATTGGATTCACTGAAAAAAATAGCGGGTATTCAAGAAGATTTTTTGAAAAAATATCGTTATTCTTTTTATATTTTTGGGAGTATTATTTTAGTTTTAGTATTTTTTATTGGGTTTTATTTTTATGTAGCACGTATAAGGCTCAAACAAAGAAATAATTTGGCATTGCTCAATCAACAAATTGAAGGGCAAAAAATAGAATTATTAGAAAAAAATGAGGAGTTAAACCAACAAAGTGAGGAACTAAAAGCACAACAAGAAACGATTTTAGAAACTAATCAAACACTTGAAAATAAAAATAAACATATAACAGATAGCATAGAAGCAGCTAAAGAACTACAAAAAACTATTTTTCCTAATCGTGAGAAATGGACAACTATTTTACCCAATTCATTTATTTTATTTAAACCAAAAGATATTGTTTCTGGAGATTTTTATTATTTGGCAATGCAAAACAATAAAATCATTGTGGCTGTGGTAGATTGTACGGGGCATGGTGCGCCAGGTGCTTTAATGACAATGCTTGGTAACTCTCTTTTGAACGAAATTATTTATGTGGAAAAAATAACTAACGCTGATGCTATTCTAAATCAACTCAATAAAAAAGTATGTGCTACCTTAGATTTTATGGGAAAAAGTGGTACTAAAAGTGGTATGGATATGAATTTATTGGTGTTTGATAATGAAACAAAAATTGTAGAATGTGCAGGAGCAAAAAATGAAATTTATTATTTTGATAACAATGATACTTCAGAAATACAAATCATTGGAGTTACAAGAAGAGGAATTGCGGCGGCAGAGGATACTATTTTTGAAAAGAAAATCATTGATATAAATCAAAAAGACATTACTTTTTACCTTACTACTGATGGTTTTCAAGATCAATTTGGTGGTGAAAAAAATCTAAAAATACAAAAAAATGGACTAAAAAAATTACTCACAGATAATCACCAAAAAAAATTAAATGAACAAAAAAATATTTTCTCTAATTATTTAGAAAATTGGAAAGGTAGTCACGAACAAATAGATGATATTTGTTTGGTTGGAATAAAATTTTGAGCCAAATTATTGAAAAAATTTTTTGTCCTCTGATAACTTTTTTGAGGTTTTTTAGATAGATGATACAACTTTGATATAAATAACTTTTGGTATTTATATCAAAGTTTTGCTATTATAAATATTGTTCATAATTATTCTAAACAAAACAAAAAAAAAAAATCATTTTTCTTCAAAATAATAAAAAATTTTTCCTTTGAGATTTACTTCGTCTAATTTTATTTCACATCTACCTTTTTTGAGTAAGTTTTCCAAGCGATTTTTTGCCTCATCTAACGACAAAGTGGTTTGTTGTGATAGTTCTTCGGCAGACAAACGCCCATTCAAACGAGAGGCTAATCTGATAATAAGTTCATCTGTAAGTTCGAATGTAGTGTTTTTAGATTGAGCAGGTTCTATACCATTGTTTTTTTTTCCTATAATCTGACTTACTAAATCATCATTCAATAAAAAACCTCTCAAAAAAGTAAAAGCACCCACAATCAATGCGAAAGTTGCGTGTGCTTGTAAGCCTAAATAGATAATAATAGCGCCTATTGTCATATAGATTAAGCCCCAATATTCATCTTTCATACCTTTTATAATTTTTGTTTATCTCTTATGACCGCCATGAGTTCTTTTTGTACGTGCCAATCTTTTGCAAGTTTTAACATCGCGGTTGCTTCCATTTCCGTAACATGTCCTTTTGCACCGTTTGCCTCCCAAACCATCGATAAATATTGTAAGCGTTTGTCTTTATCTAAATTACCAACAATACTATTCAAATAATCTCTTGCTCTTTCGAAAGCAGTATAATAATCTGTGGCTATAAATTCATTTGCCCATTGCAATTCGTCTAAAGCATCAAATTCTTGGGCTGTTCGGTCTAAAATTTCTTTTTCTTCATTATCTAATCCATGATAATGGAAAATGACCGATTTTAATAATAAGATTGCTTTTTTTTCGTCGCTTGTCATTATTTATGTTTTTTAAAAATTACTGTGATGCAAATTTGATACAAATTTACACTTTTTTTTACTAATATCAAAATAAAATAAAGAATATTATTTCTTTAAAATTTATTTAATAAAGATACTTATAACATACATATCAATCGCTTTATAAATGTAACTATTTAAGTAATATTTAGGTTCAATTTATTCATTTTCTTAAATAGTTACTTTGATTATTTGTAACTATTTAGGTATGGTTAATAAAATTATTATTTTGAACTTCGTGCAAGCGTGGACGCTTGCACGAGATATTAACTGGTGCAAGCGTCCACGCTTGCACCAAAATAACCTAAATAATTACGATTATTTTTTATTTTTTTAATCCAATTTCTCTCAATCTTTCGTCCAAAAAATCTCCTGCGGTTGTATCAGCATATTGTTTTGGATTTTCTGCACTCACACAACTTGACAAACAAGTTAAGTCCATTTCTGAACGCGGGTGCATAAAAAAAGGCATCGAATATCTTGGTAAATTCATTTTTTCTTTAGGCGGATTAACAACTCTATGAATTGTAGATTTTAGTCTGTTATTGGTTAATCTTTCTAACATATCACCTACATTGACAATAATCTGGTCAGGCAAAGCCGTTACAGGAATCCATTTATTGTCTTTTCTAAGAATTTGTAAACCTTCCGCACTTGCACCCATCAATAAAGTGATGAGGTTAATATCGCCATGTGCCGCCGCTCTCACCGCATCGTCAGCTATATTAGATGTGTCTAAAATCGGATAATAATGAATGGCTCTCAAAATACTATTGCCGTTATGCACACGACTATCAAAATAGTTTTCTTCTAAATTGAGATACAAAGCAATAGCACGCAAAATATTTTTACCTGCATTTTCTAAAGTTTGATAAATTTCCAAACCAATATCTCGAAGCATTGGCAATTCACTTGGAAAAACATTATCAGGATATTCAGATTTGATTTTATCCCCATCAATAACTTCTTGCCCAATATGATAAAACTCTTTCAAATCTCCTGTACTTCTTCCTTTGGCGTGTTCTTTTCCTTTGCCTGTGTATCCTCTTTGCCCTGCCCCCGTTGAAACATCATATTTTTGTTTTATTTCATCAGGAAGTGCAAAAAATTTTTGAAAAATATCATATAGTTTTGTTGCCAAATCATCAGAAAGTCCATGATTTTTGATGGCTACAAAACCAATTTGATTGAAGGCATTGCCAATACCCGTTACAAAATTTTGTTTTTTGTCCGCATCTCCTTGCGTAAAATCCGCTAAATCTAATGAGGGAATTTCCTCAAATAACATTTGGGTAACGATTTCAGTTTGTTCCATTTTTTTTATGTATAAAAATTATTTTTTGATAATAAATAAGTTTTTATTGATGAGTAAATATTATATTTCTTTATTTTTTTGTTCTAATTCTGCTATTTTATTTTCATAATAAGTAATAATATCATTAAATTCTGTGCTTTGATTGCTTAACTCATCTGACAATAGTTGTACTTCTTTGAGAATTTTGTTGCTATTAATAATATTTTGTAAACTTGCCATAGTCGAAGCGACAATTTCTGCACACCTTTCCAAAAATTCAATTTTATAAGTCGCAATTTCTTCTATTGAATTAATTTCTAAAACACCATATAATTTTTTATGAAAAAGCAAAGGCAATAACAACATCTCGCGCGGTGCAAGCGTGTGCAAACCAGCAGGAATAAAAGTATAATTCTCAGGAATACGTCTTACATATTTAGGGCGAGTATTTTTTGCACATTGCCCCAATAAACCTTCACCCCATTTTATTTTTCTATCTCTATCAAATCTTTCTTTGTCCCAAGCATACACCGAAACTAAATACAATTCTTTTTCACTTTCATTTATTTCATCAACCATAAAAATTGCTCCTTGTTGCGACCTTGTATATTCAACAATAAAAGACAACAAAGAATCATATAATTCATCATTTTCAAAATTAGTTCTAATTTTTTTATGTAACGCCGCCAAACCCTCCCCTTCCCAATTTCTTATTTTTTCAAATTCATTGCTTTGTTCTACAGCTAAAATTGTTTCTTTCAATTCTTCTTCTCTTTTGAGAAGTGAGTCATTTGATTTTTTTGAATCTTGCAATATATTTTCGTTATACATTTCGTATTGATAAGTAAGATGTCTAAAAATTCCCATCACACTCATCAAAATAATTGTAGCAATCAAAGAATCATCACCAATATTTTTATAATTTTTGACAAATACATTCATTTTTTGTGCAGTAACTTCAAAAGATTGATGCACCATATCAAAACCCCAATTTCCTAAAAAAGCAACAAGAAAAGCAGGCAACCAAGCCCATAATGCCTCTTTTGAAGTAAATAACAACAACGAAATCACTAAACTACTGATGATAATAAAACGTGGCGTAGCAAAATTAACAATTGTAACTAATTCAGGGCGTGTACTTTTAATTAAAATAGTCATCGTCAAAGTATTCAAACAAAGAGCCACACTCAATAAAAGCCGCGAAATTTTATGCTGTTTAAAATAATTAAATGATAAAATAATCAAGGCAACACAAGGCAAAGAAGTTGTGAGATAAACACCGCGCCAATATCCACGACTTATATAAATACCAATAAAAATCAAACTCACAACCAACATCAAAATACTAAGTTGATTGCTAAATTTTATTCTTTGAGAAAGAGAAAGAAACATAGTTTTATCTATGCCTAATTCTATGATTTTTAACCAATATTTTTTTATAAAGTTCATTCACTTACTTGGATAAAAAATTGTGCCGTTTTTTATTGAAATGATTTTTTAGGTCGCAAATATACTAATTTTTTCAAAATAAAAAACGTTTTTAAAAGAATTATTTGGAAGGAACTAACAAACCTGCCTCCAAAGTCAAACCAGGTCCAAAAGCCATCGACAATAAATGATGATTTTCTTCAAAAAAACTATCATCATTCCAAAATTTTTCTATCACAAACCAAATCGTAACTGATGACATATTGCCAAAGTTTTTTAGTATTTGATAAGAATATTTATTGTGAGAAGCATCAATTTCTAATACTTTTTCTAAACTTTCAAGGATTTTTTTTCCACCCGGATGCAGTGCATAATGCGTAATTTGAGAACGATTGATGCCCAGTTTTTCAAACATTTTATGGGTAATAGAGGTTATTTTTTCACCTAATAAATAAGAAATATAACTAGTTAGCTTCATCATAAAACCAAAATCTCTGATGTACCAAGCCATTTCGTTTCGCCCTTGTGGTGCTAAATCTGCATAAAATTTTTTTAATTCTAATGATTTTTTTGTTTTTTTTCCTTCTACTAATAAAGCCGCCGCTCCGTCAGCAAACAAAGCGTTTGCCAACCAATCGTCTTCTGTGAGTGCAGGTTGCAAATGAAGTGTGCATAATTCTACGCCAATAATCAAAACTTTATGATTTTCATTTTCTTCACAAATAGATTTTGCAACTTTCATTGCGTTGAAAGCCGCATAACAACCCATAAAGTTGATACAAGTTCTGTGAATAGTAGTTGGTAAATTACTTTCAATAATCAATTCAATATCCAAACCTGGCGCATACATACCCGTACAACTGAGGGTAATTAAGTGTGTAATTTGGTTATTATCAAAATTATATTTTGTTTTTAATGTATTAAATGCTTTTAAGCCTAATAAAATAGCATTTTTTTCATACATTACCATTCTTTGTGCTGTGGTCGGAAATTGTAAAGGAATTTGATTAAAAAATGAAAAATTATTTTGTTTACTATAATCTTCTAAAACAGAATAACGATTTTCGATGCCCGAAGCACGATAAAATAATCGCATTTTTTTTTCATCATATTCATTTAGTTGATATGCTTTTGCCATAAAATTAACCGTTTCTGTTTGGGAAATAGAATAATTTGGACAAGCGGTAGCGATAGCGGTAATATATGCAGGCATTTTTGGTAAAAACAAAATTCCAAAGAAGGAAAGTTAAAAATAAAATTATATAAAATAAAAAACTACTTAGCTCAATATTGCATTTTTTACATCTTCCATCAACCACATAGGAGTAGAAGTTGCTCCACAAATTCCTATGCTATCTCCCTCGTCAAACCATTGAAAATCAATCTCTGAGGCATTAGAAATAAAATAAGTTTTTTCATTTATGTCTTTACAAACATTATACAAAACTTTTCCATTTGATGATTTTTTACCTGTTACAAAAATGATTTTATCAAATTTTTTGGCAAATATTCTCAACTCTTGGTCGCGATTCGAAACTTGCCTACAAATTGTATCATTGGCATTGACTTTTACACCCATATTTTCTAAATTGGTTTTGATTTGATAAAAATTATTCGTACTTTTAGTAGTTTGACTATATAAAGTAATATTTTGGGGCAAAGTATCTATGTCTAATTCCTTTAAATCTTCAAAAACAACCGCATTGTTATTGGTTTGTCCCAATAAACCAATAACTTCAGCGTGTCCATATTTTCCGTAGATATAAATATTTTCTTTTTTATCATAAGAATTTTTGATGCGATTTTGTAGTTTCAAAATGACAGGGCAAGAAGCATCAATGAGTTCTAAATTATTTTTAAGCGCAATTTGGTAAGTTGAAGGTGGTTCTCCGTGCGCTCTTATCAAAACTTTTTCATTTTTGATAACTGCTAATTCTTCATGGTTGATGATTTTTAATCCCTTTTTTTCTAATCTTTTTACCTCCTCGTCGTTGTGGACAATATCTCCCAAACAATACAAATATCTTTCTTCTTCTAAAATTTCTTCTGCCATTTCAATAGCATACACAACCCCAAAACAAAAACCAGAATGAGCATCAATAGTAACTTGTAAATTTTTTAACATAAAAAAACAGGTAGTAAGCTTAAAAAATATTTAAAAAACGATTTTATTCCTATTTATAACTCAAAAAACTAAAAATTGTTGTTTTTTATGATGAAAAAATACTTATTTTTTTTAATTTATATGAAAAAATACTTATTTTTTTTAATAATTAGTTAAATTTACGTAAATTCGAGATAATAATTCAAAAAAGTATGTAATTTTTCAGGTTATTCTAAGATTTATATGAAAAACTATCGAAAAAAACACTACTTTCTTTGAGAAAGTAGTGTTTTTTGTTTTTAAGCACTGCACGCTTCACAATCGGGGTCATCTAACGAACATAATTTTACTGTATCGCTTTCAACGCCATTATTTTCAAAAAAAGATTGAGCATTTTGTTGATGCAAATTTTCTTGATTGAGTGCTGATTCTGCTTCTATCAATGCCAATTCTTGTTTATTAATCGTAAATTGAATAGGATTAGCCGCAGGGCGAGTGCGTAAATAATACATACCTGTTTTAAGTCCTTTTTTCCAAGCGTAAAAGTGCATCGAACTCATTTTATTCATCGTAGCATCTTCTAAATGGATATTCAAACTTTGACTTTGACAAATAAAAGCACCTCTATCTGCTGCCAAATCAATGATTGCTTTTTGTTTGATTTCCCAAACCGTTTTATAAATATCTTTTAAATTTTGTGGAATTTCAGGAATTGCTTGCACAGAACCTTCTGCGGCTACCAATCTATTTTTCATTGTTTCGTTCCACAAACCTAACTCAACCAAATCTTTCAATAAATGTTTATTGACAATCACAAATTCACCTGAAAGCACTTGTCTTTTATACATATTGGTAGTAAAAGGCTCGAAACATTCATTATTTCCTAAAATTTGAGAAGTCGAAGCAGTAGGCATTGGTGCCAAAAGCAATGAATTTCTTACTCCAAATTGCATTACTTTTTTACGCAAATCGTCCCAATCCCAACGATTAGAATTTGGTTTTACATTCCATAAATCAAACTGAAAAAATCCTTTTGATAAAGGCGAGCCTTCAAAAGTAGAATAAGCACCTTCTTTTTGAGCCAATTCCATTGAAGCAGTCATTGCACCAAAATAAATGGTTTCAAAAATATCTTTGTTCAAACCTCTTGCTTCTTCTGATTCGAAAGGCATTCTCAACATAGCAAAAACATCAGCCAAACCTTGCACGCCAATTCCGATTGGTCTGTGTCTTTTGTTCGAATTTTCGGCTTCTTTGATAGGATAATAATTGATGTCAATGATTTTATTCAAATTTTTTGCGACCACTTTTGTAACTTCACATAATTTTTGGTGGTCAAATTTTCCATTGATAACAAATTTTGCCAAAGAAATGGAAGCGAGATTACAAACGGCTACTTCATCAGGCGAAGTATATTCGATAATTTCAGCACATAAATTTGAACTTTTGATAGTTCCTAAATTTTGTTGATTTGATTTTGCGTTGGCACTATCTTTATACAACATATAAGGCGTACCTGTTTCGATTTGAGATTCTAATATTTTGAACCACAATTCTTGTGCTTTGATTACTTTTCTTGCTTTTCCTTCTAATTCATATTTTTCATAAAGTTCTTCAAATTCTTTTCCCCAAACTTCTGCCAAACCTGGCGCTTCATTCGGGCAAAACAACGACCAAGTGTCATCATTTTCTACTCTTTTCATAAATAAATCAGAAGCCCAAATCGCATAAAACAAATCTCTTGCTCTTAGTTCTTCTTTCCCGTGATTTTTTTTCAATTCTAAAAATTCAAAAATATCAGCGTGCCAAGGCTCCAAATAAACTGCAAACGCACCTTTTCTTTTGTTTCCACCTTGATCTACATATCTTGCTGTATCATTAAAAACTCTTAACATTGGAATAATCCCGTTAGAATGTCCGTTTGTGCCTTTGATATAAGAGCCTGTGGCACGAATATTATGGATAGAAACCCCAATTCCGCCCGCAGATTGAGAAATTAAAGCACATTGTTTGAGTGTGTCATAAATTCCTAAAATACTATCGCTTTGCATAGTGAGCAAAAAACAAGAAGAAAGTTGTGGTTTTGGCGTTCCTGCATTGAATAATGTAGGTGTTGCGTGAGTAAACCATTTTTCAGACATTAAATTATAGGTTTCGATGGCAGATTCGATATCATCACCATGAATGCCCACTGCTACGCGCATAATCAAATGTTGTGGTCTTTCTGCTACTTTTCCGTGCAATTTTAATAAATAAGACCTTTCTAATGTTTTGAATCCAAAATAATCATAATTAAAATCTCTATCATAAATAATGGCTGAATTGAGTTCGTCAGCGTGTTTTTTGATAGTGTTATAAGTTGCTTCTGACAATAAATTTGCTTTTTCTCCTGTTTTTGGGTCTAAATACTCGTACAGATGTTTCATTGTTTTTGAGAATGATTTATCTGTATTTTTCTGTAAATTTGAAATAGCAATTCTTGCCGCTAAAATAGCATAATCAGGGTGAACAACTGCCATTGCGGCACAAGTTTCGGCTGCCAAATTATCCAATTCAGAAGTAGTTACTCCGTCATAAAGTCCTTCTATTACTTTCATTGCGACTTTTAGCGGTTCTACATAGTGCCTATTAAGACTATAACAAAGTTTTTCGATTCTTGCTGTAATCTTGTCAAATTTTACGGTTTCTTTTCTTCCGTCTCTTTTTATTACTTCCATTCTTTGCCTAAATTGTTTTTTGTGGTATAAAAAAAATTGTTTTTATTTAATACGGTTGCCTTTGATAATCAATATAATAGACGCTTTTTATGATTATTTATTCAAATATAATACAAATAAATCAAATATACAAAATTTTTTTTCAAAAAATGTTTGTTTTTTTTATAATATATTGAAAATTAAGCAATTAAATTTTTTTATTTTTTTATAAGCTTAGGTAAGCGTTTTTGCTATCCAAAAATCGTATTCCCGTAATAATTTTTGAAGAATCTAATATTTTAGTATATTTGAACTTAAAAAATTGAATCTCGATATATCCATAAAATCGTTTTTTATTTTACAAAGATAAAGTCATAAAAAGAATTAAAAAAACTTTAAGGCAAGTTTTTTGTATAAAATAACTTTAAAAGTTTGGAACTTGTCAAGTAATTTTTTAATTTTGCAAGATGTAGAAACTGCTATGTACTATTTTAACACAATAATTATATTTTTTCTTCTTTTTTGATGAATACATTTAAAAAACCTTTGTTTATTCATTGGTTTTATTATATTTCTGCTATTATTAGTTATTCGATAGCATTTATTTTGTTAAGCGTCCATTATTACCAACAAAATATTGCAATTCCTTTTTTATGTTATGTTTTATTGGGATTATGTATTGTTTATCCACATTTTGTTTTTTGGATACAATATCTTAAAACAGGTTTCAATGAACGGCACGAAAGGTATTGTATGTTGTTAGATGCAGGAATTTCGGGTATTTTTGGTAATTTTATTGCTATATTTTCTGCTCCTTCTTTGTTATTTTTTATGCTTACAATGACTAATATTATGTTAGGACATGGTTTGCGTGTTTTTTTATTGGGTTTTGTTTTGTCTATTTTTAATTTATTTTTGGTTGTTTATTGGGTAGGATTTCATTTTTTTGAGCCTGTTTCTTTCGAATTAAGTGCTATTAGTGGCGTTTTCACCTTGCTTTATCCTATTTATTTGGCATATATTGTGCATTTTAGGACAAATTCACTTAAAAATTCAAAAATTAAACTCAAAACTCAAAAAGCAGAAATGCAGGAATTGAACGAAGAATTAAATCAACTTAATGAAGAATTATCTACCACCATCGATACCATTTCAGAACAAAAAGAAAAAATCGAAAGTCAAAATGAAGATATTATACAAAGTATAAACTACGCAAAAAGAATACAAGAAGCAGTAATGCACCCTGTGAGTTATATTCAAGAGGTTATCCCCGAAAGTTTTATTTTATACAAACCAAGAGATGTCGTTTCGGGTGATTTTTATTTTATCACTGAACATAATCAAAAAATATTTATCGCCGCAGTCGATTGCACAGGTCATGGAATACCGGGTGCATTTATGAGTTTTTTGGGTAATGACTTAATGACAGAAATTATTATCAATAGAAATATTCAAGAAGCCGATATTATTCTTAATAAAATGAACAAAGGAATCAGAAAAATATTGAGGCAAGAAGAAACAAAAAACCGAGACGGAATGGATATTGCTTTGGTGGTGATTGATAATAATAAAAAAATAGTTGAGTTTGCGGGAGCAAAAAACCCTCTTATTTATATTCAAAACGAACAATTATTTTATATCAAAGGCGATAACAAACACATTGGAGGAGAACAAAAAGAAGAAAAAATATTTACCAAACATCAAATTAGTATTCAAAATACGACTACTTTTTATATTTTTTCTGATGGTTTTCAAGACCAATTTGGAGGTCAAGAAAATAGAAAATTTATGATAAATAGATTAAAACAAACTTTGTTATCTATTCATCAAAAACCATTCAAAGAACAACAAAATCAATTAGATGTAATTATTGAAGATTGGAAAAGAGAAGGCAGAGAAAATCAAACTGATGATATTTTGTTGATTGGGTTTAAAGTTTGATTTTTTGGGGGTATCAATTTGAAAATAAGAAAAAATATTATGATTTATGTATCTAACCAAATAATTAGTTAATATTTTATAATTCTAATTCAACCCAATTCAGTATTTTTAGAAGTGTTACTACAATTTTATCAAAACTTATGAAATATATCATTTTCTTTTTTAGTCTTATACTTAGTTCAAATTTGTATGGACAAAATACTATCGCAGACACGACTTTTAAAATTCCTTCTTTGTATAACAAATGGGGATTTGATGAATTTGAAAATACATTTATTTATATTCTAAATAATGAAAAGAACAAAAAAAATGAACTTCCTTCATACAAAAATAACCAAAAAGATTTGTTCATTTTTATAACCAATTTTGAAAACTATTGGTTTCTACACAATTCCTCAAAAATAGATATGGAAAGTAAAATCAAAATGGTAAATCAACTATTTGTATTTTTGAAACCAATATTATTTGCATACATAAGAAACAGTACAGATGACAATGGAAAAATTAGTTACGAACGAGAATTAATAGATTTGATGATACTTTCATTAAAATTTTCAGAAAACATCTTAAGTTTAGCGGCAGATATTTCTTTAAAAAGTGAAAATACATTAACCAAGGTACAATTAGAAGGCTTAGACAAAATGAAAAATGGTATAAAAACGATGATTGAAAGCGGTCTTTATACCCTTGAAAAAGAATATTTATATTATTATAGCACATCAATTTGTAAATTTGCATTGGCGTTTAAAGATTTTTATTTATTTTCAGAAAAATTTTTAACTGATGACGAAAAAATTAACTTTCAACAAAAAATAATAAAAATGGCAAATAATCATTCATTAAATTGCATAAAAAAAACATTCTTGTAATTTAATAATTTTTATTTTATTGACAAATAAACACATCATTTTGGGCTTGATTTTCAGAAAAATTGATATAATCAATAATTGCCTTTATTTCTTCATCTTTAAAATTAAAAGAAGTCATTACCGCTTTGTTATATTTTTCAAATAACTTAATAGCATATTCATCTCCACTTTTAATAACCGCTTGAGAATTTTTAACAAAATTAGTTATCCATACCATTGTTCGCCTTTTTAAAATACCTTTTAGTCCAGGACCAACAATAACTTCATCTGTAAAAGAATGACAAGAAGTACAATTTTCTTCCCGTAACATTCTACCCAATTCGTATTTTTTATTTGTGCTATCAATTATTTTATTTTCTTGTGGAGTTTTTTGTATTTTTTCGTTATTTATTTTTCTTTGTTTTTTGATTTCATTCTCGCAAGTTCCACAAACAAATTTAATTTCTTCATTCAGGGATAGGTCAAAGTTGATACTCATAACCAATAAAGTAAAAATCACAACAATCAGAATAAATGAAATAATCAATAAATTAAAAGTAATAATTAGATTTTTCATTTTTATACGATTTAGAGATAGTGCTAAAAAATATCTATTATATTCACAAAATAACAAAACATAAGTTAAAAATTATAAGTATCCGAGTATAAATAGTTTATATTATTTTTTGAACTTTTAAAAGAAATTTTAGGCTTTTTGAGTATTATAAAGATGTTTTTCTCATAATTTCATT
>RDXZ01000125.1 GCA_004293265.1 Bacteroidota bacterium
ACAAGCAGTTGCTTCACTTCGTTCAGCAAGACAAAAATATTATATTTACAACACCGCTAAATTTTTGTTTAATAATTTTCACTAAGTCCAAAGTCTAAACGGGTAAAACTTATAAAAATAAAATTCGGTTTAATCCGTAAAATCTGCGTGCTTCCTGCGATAATTTTTTATGTATAAAATTACCAAAAATATTTATCAAAAAAGTGTGCTACAATTTTTATTTTCCGTATAAATTCAGGAGAACTAAATAAATTTATTCGCTCTTTTATATTAACCAAAAAAATATGAAAAAAACAGGTTTGTATTTTAAAGATACTCAACAATTTATCACTTGGCAGGATATAAAAAATAATTTTAATTTGGATTTATTCGACGAAGAAAAGATAAAAATAATTCAATTTTGTCAAAAATATATTCAAAATGAAAATATTGATTTTGAGTTAAATACTTCTGGCTCAACAGGTTTACCCAAAAAAATTATTATTTCCAAAAAAAAAATGCAAATAAGTGCTTTGGCAACTATCCAAAAATTAAATTTAGAAAATGAAAAAAACTTTTTAATTTGCCTTTCTACTGATTATATTGCAGGAAAAATGATGCTTATTAGGGCAATAGAAGCACAAGCGTTTGCCACAATTGCTTCTCCAAAACAACATATTTGGCAAGAAATTGATACATTTTATTTTGGGGCAATCGTGCCTGTCCAACTCAAATCTCTTTTAGATAATGAAGATATTTGGCAAAAATTTGATAAAATAAAAGCCTTAATTGTCGGCGGGGCAAGTATTCCTTCAGAATGGAAAAAACAAATTGAGCGGTTGCCAATGCCTGTTTATGCTACGTTTGGTATGACTGAAACCGTTTCACATATTGCTTTGCAACTCCTCAATACACAAAAAAAACAAGATTATTTTGAAGTTTTGGAGCATATCCATATCCAAAAAAATGACAAAAATTGTTTAGAAATTCAATCAATTTTAACAGATAATCAATGGATTACGACAAATGACGTGGTTGAAATAGTAGCCAAGCATCAGTTCAAATGGTTAGGACGGGCTGATAATATCATCAATATTGGAGGTAAAAAAATACAACCTGAAACGATTGAAAATTTAATTCGTTTGCATTTAATAGATTTTTTTGAAAATGAGGAGTTTTTTATTGGAGGTATGAATGATGAAAAATGGGGACAAAAATTGGTCATTTATATTGAAACAAAAAATAATTGGACAACAACAAAAATGAATCTTTTTTTTGAAAAAATGAGTAAAATATTGCCTCATACAGAAATTCCAAGTAAAATTATTTTTCAAGAATTTTTTGAAAGAACCCAAACAGGAAAAATTAAAAGATTATAATAGTCTAAATAGCAATAAATTTTTTACCAAATATTTTTTGAAATACCTTTGTATATTTACTTTTCACAAAATAATATTTTGTGAAATGCTTGTAAATTAAGAAATATCAATGTATCTTTGCAAACGATTGTACTCTTTTTAGCATAAAATTAGGTTTAAATACAATAGGTATATTTTTTTATGATTTCAACATTGAACACAGCATCTGCTATTGCCTTAGAGGAAAAATACAATGCACATAATTATCACCCACTTTCAGTGGTTTTATCACGCGGAGAAGGCGTTTATTTGTGGGACGTAGAAGGAAAACGTTACTATGATTTTCTTTCTGCGTACAGTGCCGTCAATCAAGGACATTGCCACCCTCGAATCATAGCCGCAATGATAGAACAAGCACAAAAATTAACACTTACTTCACGTGCTTTTTATAATGATAAATTGGGCGAATATGCTGAATATATCACACAATTTTTTGGTTATGATAGAGTTTTACCAATGAATACAGGCGTAGAAGGCGGTGAAACGGCTATCAAATTATGTAGAAAATGGGGTTATACGGTCAAAGGTATTCCAAAAAACGAAGCAAAAATCATTTTTGTAAAAAATAATTTTTGGGGACGCACTTTAGCCGCTGTTTCTTCTTCTACAGATGCCAATTCTTATAATGATTATGGTCCATTTATGACAGGCTTCGAAATTATTAATTACAATGATTTAGATGCTTTAAAAATTGCCTTAGAAGATAAAAATGTAGCAGGTTTTATGTTAGAGCCTATTCAAGGCGAAGCAGGCGTGGTCGTGCCTGATGAAGGATATTTGAAAAAAGCCTACCAAATGTGCAAAGAAAAAAATGTTTTGTTTATTGCTGATGAAGTGCAAACAGGCTTAGCACGCACAGGAAAAATGCTCGCTTGTGATTATGAAAATGTACAACCTGATATTTTGATTTTAGGAAAAGCACTCTCAGGTGGCACAATGCCTGTGTCTGCGGTTTTAGCCAATGATGAAATTATGCTTACTTTGAAAGCAGGACAACATGGCTCTACTTATGGTGGAAATCCTTTGGCTTGTGCAGTAGCAATGACATCTTTGCAAATTTTAAAAGATGAAAATTTAGCCGAAAATGCTTTTTATTTAGGAAATATTTTTCGTTCAAGAATGGAAAAATTAATAGAAAAAACAAACGTTATCACAAAAGTAAGAGGAAAAGGTTTGTTGAATGCCATTGTTGTCAATGACAAAGAAGATGGAAATTTGGCTTGGAATCTATGCGAAGGCTTCAAAGAAAAAGGATTATTAGCAAAACCAACACATGGCAATATCATTCGTTTTGCACCGCCTTTGGTTATCAACGAGGAGCAATTAGATGAGTGTTGTCATATTATTGAAAGTACGATTTTGAGTTTTTAGTCAGAATGTATGTTATTTAAAAAACATAAAAAGAACGTAACTATTTAGGTATAGTCATAAAATTATTACTTTGAACTTCGTGCAAGCGTGGACGCTTGCACGAGATACTCACTGGTGCAAGCGTCCACGCTTGCACCAAAATAACCTAAATAGTTACAAAAAAACTTATCAAATCAAAATGATAAGTTTTTTTTATTTTATAAATAATTGATTATCAAGTTATTACAAGATAAAAATGGCTTTTTAATCGATAAATATTATCAAAAAATAAAGATTTATGGTGTTATAATTTTTTCCACTAATAAATATACTCTCGAACCTAAACTATTTTCCACCCATCTTTCATTTGGATTTTTGTCTAAATCTTTTGCTCGTTGTATAGCGTCAGGAATACAACTTTCAAATTTTTCAAACTTGTAATGTGATTTATTGTATTCGTTTAACAAATCGAAAAGTTCTTTTTCAAGTGCGTTTCGATGGCTATTTTCTACTTTTTTATTTTCGAGTAATGTATTTATTTTTTCTTCAGAATAATCGTTTAAATCTTTGAGATGTAACAACAACCACAATTCAAAATTAGGATTACTCAGTGCTAAAAAATAATTTTTTTGGATACATTTTTGAGCCGTATCTGCAAAAGTATTGATTTTATTGGTTTGTTTATCTCTATCGATGACTAACCAAAGTTCATCTTTTTCGTCCAAACGATATTTTTTTTTATAAGTATCCAATTGTTTGATAATGTCTTTGTGCGCACTTTTTGCTCGTTCACTTTCTCCGCTTCTCACCAAAAATTCAATTTTAATCAACCTATCCAATCCATTTTTTATTATCAATTTTGCTAACCCTTCAAAATAAATACGTTCTGTGTCTGCTCCTTCGCTTGCTATCACAAAATAACGGCGTGTATCTTTGATTTTAGATTTTCTTTTGCTTATTCCTTTTCTTTCTCTTGGCATATTGTTTAACTATTTTGAATATTTTTAAGCCAACCTAAATTTTCGACATCGGTTATAAAAGGAATTCCACCAAAACGCCCTTGTAAATAATCTTTTCGAATTTCTTTATCAAATCTTGGTTTAAATTGTTCGAGAGAATACATTTGAGAAGCACCATTTTTATCTTTTTCTACAAACCAAATTTCATCACGTCTTAATAAACTTAAGTCTAATAAACTTGATTCGTGTGTGCTTACAATCAACTGACTTTCAATATTTTCGGTATTAAAAAAGAAAGTTTGTAATATTTTTTTTGTTAATTCAGGATGCAAACTTCTGTCTATTTCATCAACCAAATAAGTAACCCTATTTTGCGCTGAACTAATTAAAACAGGTATCAACTCTATCAAGCGTTGTGTACCATCTGATTCTTCTTCTATTTCAAAATCAATTGTTTCTTTAGAATTATTCAAAGTATGTTGTGTATTAAATTCTATCATTTTTAGTTCTTCATTTTTATTTTTGAAAAAACGAAGCGTATTTTTTCCATTCCCCAATTCAATTTCAAATACATTATTATCTTTTAAATGTTTTAAAAAGTCATCTTTTAATTGCGTAGGAAATTGTTTATCCAAGTCTTTTTCGATGGTTTGTATATTTTTGATGTCTGTACCAAATATTTCTAATAAATTACAAAAAGATGGTTTTACTTCTTCATTGTCAATGATAGCACTTAAAAATTCAGGTTTAGAATCAGGAAATATAACCATTAAATTATTTTGAAACCAATCAAACGCATTTTTAAATGGTTTTATGTTATCAATGTCATCAAAATTTTTATCATTGATTTCTGATAAAAATAATTGAGTATCTTTGATGTCTTTTTTATATACCTCAAAACGATTTTGCGTTTCGGTGTCAAATTTTAGAGCAATATTAATGTCAGATTTTCCATTGGCAAGCACTTTTCTTTCAAAAATAGGTTTATCAGTTGTTTTGAGTAATTGAAATAACCATTCTTCTTTTATTTTTTGTTCTTTGAGTGATAATTCTATTCCATAAGCATACATTTTTCCGTTGTATTTAAACTCAAATTCAAATTTTGTAGATTTATTTTTATTATTATTATCCAATCTAAAATATTTGTTTTCGCCACCAATGGTTGATGTGCCTTTGAGAATTAAATCTTTGGCAAAACCAACTGCCTTGATAAAATTAGATTTTCCTGAAGCATTTGCGCCATAAATCACTGCTGATTTAAGAATATTTACTTCGCTTCTGCTTTTTCCTTTGATAAAATGAGAACCAAGTTCACGTACATTGCTTGCACGCATCGAAAACTCAACATCTTCATTAAAAGAAAGAAAATTACATATTTTGAATGTGATAAGCATATATTTTATTTTTTTTATGCAAATAAAGTGAATTTATTTCATAATATGCAAATTTTTTATATTTATTTTTATCAATCAAAAAATAACTGCATTATCTATTATCATTTATTACCAACAATACAAACTAAACAATAAATATAATCGAAAACTTTTGAAGTTTATTATTAGTATTTTTTCTTTTTTTAAACTTTTCAATTAAAAATAAGTTATATTTGCAAAAGAGTTATTTTTTAGATACTATTTTATCAAAAATTAAAATTTCAAAAAAAATTAAAAAATAATTCTATTTTTTCTTGGAAAAACAATATTTTTTTACAAATTTTGCAAGGAATTATTTTAGTATAATTTTTTTCGCTCTATATTTATAATTCCTTTTTTAATATTAATTTTTTTTTCATTTTATATATTCAAATTTAAAACTTTTAATTTCAAGCTTATGAAGCAATTATTATTGCAACTTTGTTTGGGGACTTGTTTATTGATAATGTCAATTGTTAATTTACAAGCACAAACAAGCATTTCAGGAAAAGTTTCTGACGACAAAGGCGAAACCTTACCTGGTGCCAATGTTTCTATTAAAGGAACAGTTATGGGGACTATCACAGATGTTGATGGTAAATTTAAACTCGTTGTTTCAACTCCACCTCCATTTACAGTGGTAGTCGGATTTTTAGGTTTTACTTCACAAGAGTTTGAAGTAACTGCTGGAAAAGACGACTTTGACATCAAATTGGTAGAAGAAGCTGTAATGGGACAAGAAGTAGTCGTTTCTGCTTCGAGAGTGGAAGAAAGCATCATGAAATCTCCCGTTACCATCGAAAAAATGGACATCATTGCAGTACAACAAACTGCATCTGCCGATTTTTATGACGGACTTTCTAAGATGAAAGGCGTACAAAGTACTTCTTCATCATTGACTTTCAACTCATTGAACACAAGAGGTTTTGCTACTGCGGCTAATACTCGTTTTGTGCAATTGATTGATGGAATGGACAATGCATCTCCTGTTTTGAACTTCCCTACTGGAAACTTGGTAGGTATTTCTGAGTTAGATGTGGAAAGCGTTGAGTTGGTGCCGGGTGCAGCTTCTGCATTGTATGGTCCAAATGCTTTTAATGGTATCTTATTTATGAATAGCAAAAGTCCTTTTGATTATCAAGGATTTAGCGCTTCAGCCAAAGCAGGTGTAACCGTTTCTAATTCTGCTCCTGCGGGTGGACAGGCACACGGCACACAACCGTATAATGCGTATGCGATTCGTTATGCAAAAGCCATTACAAGTCGTTTGGCTTTCAAAGTTAATTTTTCTGCTTTGATGGCACAAGATTGGAGAGCAAATAATTATAATACTTTCCGTAGTGATGTAACTAATTACAACAATCCTAATAATCCTACAGCAGGTATGACTAACTTTGATGGTATGAATACCTATGGTGATGAGGCGGTTTTAGGTTTATTTAATCAAAATACTGCTAACTTAGTTGCCGCAGGTGTTATAAATAACCCTGGTTTTGCTGGTACAGCTGCATTGCTTGGAAGTTCAGGTCAATCCTTAGTATCTAATTATTTACAACTAACAGGAGGATTTCCTCGCACAGGTTTTAGAGAAGAAGATTTATTAGATAATAATAATGCAAGAAGTATCAAAGCAGATGCAGCTATTCATTATAAATTGACTGATAAATTAGAGTTAATCTATAATTATCGTTATGGTACAGGTAGTTCTATTTATCAAGGGGGTAATCGTTATGCTCTGCGTGATTTTTCTATTCAATTCCATAAATTAGAATTAAAAGGAAATAATTTCTTTGTACGTGCTTATGCCTCTTTGAGTGATGCAGGTAAATCTTATAACATCGATGCTTTAGGTTTATTGGCAAATTCACGTTTACTATCCTCTAACTTTATACCTGCTTATGCAGGAAATTTATTAGCAGGCGGGTTTCAGTCTTATTTAGGACCGTTAGTGCCAGGAGGTGGTGCAAGTGTATTGCCAAATCAAACAACTATTAATAATGCTTACACTGCAACTATGGCAACTAATCCGTTTGGTGTTGGTAATGCTCCGTTCAATAACTTAATGAATGAATTACGTTTTAGAAGATTTAAAGATGGTGGTGCAAGTTTTATTGATAATTCTCGTTTTTATCACGCAGAATTTAATTATAATTTCAAAGATTTAATTGACCCAAAAACAGTAGAAATCCAAGTAGGTGGCAATGGTCGCCGTTATGATTTATTTACTGACGGTACTATCTATAACGAAAATCGTGATGGGACAGGTAACAAACGCATCACTATCGATGAATATGGTGCTTATATCCAAGCAGCTAAAAGTTTATTAGATGATAAATTAAAATTTACTGCCTCTATTCGTTATGATAAAAACCAAAATTTTCAAGGACAAGTCAATCCACGTGCTTCTGTAGTATATTCTTTTGGAGAGAAAAAACAACACAATCTTCGTGCGTCTTATCAAACAGGTTTCCGTAATCCTGCTACACAAGACCAGTTTATTTATTTCCCAACCACCTCAGGTATTTTGTTAGGAAGTACAAGGGCTAATGCTGAGCCTTATGGTATTTTTGAAGGTAGTAATGGCTCAGATGGACAACCTATAAGAGCAAGAATTGATAGTTTAAGTTTGGAGGGAAATGTTGTTAGAAATCCAGATGGAACTGCTATTAGGCTTCCTATTCGTTTGGAATACTTAAAACCTGAACGATTACAAGCGGTAGAGGTAGGTTATAAAGGTGTATTCAATAACAAATTAATGATTGATTTGAATGGTTTTTATAACATATATCAAAACTTTATTTCTGCTCAAACTGTTTACGCTGAAAATGGTGGAAATGTAACAGGTACTGGTGCGTTTAACGCGAGGCAACAATTTAGACCTTACCTTAATTCTAAAGTGCCTATCCAATCTTGGGGAATTGGTTTGGGTTGGACGTATAAATTGCCTCAAAAATTTGAATTAAATGGTAGCTATAGCTATGCTGATTTTAGTGCAAAAGTATCTAATGCAAGCGCAGAACGTAGTTTTGAAGTAGGTTTTAACACACCAAAACATCGTTTCGTGTTTGGTTTGTCTAATCGTGAAGTAATTAAAAATTTAGGTTTTGATATTTCTTATCGTTGGCAGGAAAGATTTTTATGGCAGTCTGCTTTCGCTAATGGTTATGTAGATGCTTTTGGTGTAATAGATGCACAAGTAAGCTACAAACTAAAAGAGTATAAATCTATCGTTAAATTGGGTGCCAATAACTTGTTTGGCAAAGATTATTTGACATTGGCAGGTGGTCCTTGGGTTGGTCAATTGTATTATATTTCTGTTACTTTTGATGAATTTTTCCGTTAATAAATCATAGACATTTCAAATATACAAATTTGGAATGTCTAATTAAAAAAAATAAAAAATTTATGAAAAAAATATTTCATTTTATTATATTGGTAGGTCTTACAAGTATTTTTACAGCTTGTTATAAAGATCCACGTAGTATTGACCCTGCGCCTGCGTTGGTTAGGTCAGGTACTGCTAATTTTACAAAATATATAGCCGTTGGTAATTCCTTAACTGCAGGTTTTGCTGATGGGGGTTTATACAATGCTGGTATTATTGGTTCTTATCCTAACTTATTAGCAACACAATTTAGATTAGCAGGTGGTGGTGCCTTTGTTCAACCATTATTTTTGGATAATGCATCTAATGGTACGCCTTATAGAAAACAAGTAGGGCTTCCATCTGCAACTAATATTCCTCGACTTTTTGATAATGCTGCTTCAACTGCAAATAATTGTGGAGATAATAATAGGTTTGTATCAAGTCCATCATCTTATGGTACCTTGTTTCCTCTTTTACAACCTTATACTGGTCTTCCTTTAAACAACTTAGGAGTACCTGGTATTCGTGTAAGTCATTCAAAAGTGCCGAGTTTTGGTAGAGATCGTGCATTTGGACTAAATGTATTTTTCAATCATTATTATGAGAGAATGCTGAATTCGAGCAATCGTGATTTTTCTTATGAACAGTATGTAGCTGCGCAAGCATCAAATGCTACTTTCTTTACTTGTTGGTTAGGAAATAATGATGTGTTAACATATGCTACATCGGGTGCGCCTGACTCACCAAATTTCTTAAATAATATGACTGAGGAATCAGATTTCAGAACTAACTTTGAGGCTATGATGGGCATATTGTTAGCAGGTGGACGAAAAGGGGTATTGGTTACTATTCCTTATGTAGAAAGAGCACCATTTTTTACAACAGTTATCCTAAATGGAAATTTGCAAAATCCAGGATTAAGAGAGAGATATTTATCTAATGGAGGAGAAATTAATTTGACTGATCCTTCTACGGATAATGATGGTATTTGGATTAAAGCGAAAGGAGGAGATAGAATTGCTACTACTGGCGATTTATTTTTAATAAGTTCTCAAGACAATTATACAACTTTAGGCACAGGTACAATAAAATATGGTAGTAAAGATAATCCAATCACGGATGAAAATGTATTAGATAGTGGTGAGGTAGCAGATATCAAAGCACGTACTGACGCTTTTAATAGTATTATAAGTTCATATAATACTATTCTTAATCCAAATGCAGGACAACCTGGACAGCCTGCAAGACTTCCTAATCCAAACGTTGCTGTTGTTAATATTAACAATGCTGTTTTAGATCAATTAGCTTCTTCTACTGGTTTTACATCTTTTGGTATTACATACCGTAACACTTACTTACAAGGTGGTGCCTTCAGTACTGATGGTATTCATTTAACTCCTGCAGGTTATGCAGTAGTGGCAAATGAAATCATCAAAGCAACTAATGCAAGATTTGGTTCTGCTATTCCATTGATTAATACTGCTGGATTTACAGGACTAAGAATTTATACTTCTTTGTGTGAAAGTCCTCGGTAGTATTCAGTTTTTATAGTTAAAAATAAAAAAGCATTGTTCTCGAAAGAGAATAGTGCTTTTTTTATTCAAAAATAACCCAAACCAACTATTTTTGAAAAAAAAATCATAAAATTTTTGATTCTCGTACTTTTTATTTAATTTTGCCTAAAAATTTAGTTAATTTTTATTATGAAAAAAAATATTTATATTTTGTATGTTGTTTTGGTACACATATTATTAAGTTGCACAGGGAATTTAGAAAATGAAAACACTGATGCACAAACTAACCAACTCGTAGGAAGCAAGGGCGCACCCTTAGAAATGATATTGGTAATGAACCCAAAATATCTCAACGACACACTTGGAAAGGCTGTCAAAGAAGCATTGATGGCACCCACCGCAGTTTTACCACAAGATGAACCTTATTTTAACGTCATCAAAACGCATCCTGATGGGTTGGGGAAATTTTTGAGGGGACATAATAACTTGATGTTTTTAGTGGATATGTCTGATAAAACCGTCATAGGTGAGGTATTAACCAAAATGTTTACCAAAGAAACTTTAGAAAAAGCAATCAAAGATAAACCTATTGTTTCTCTTACCCAAAAAAATAAATATGCCAACGGACAACATATTTTATACTTAATTGCTCGAAATTATGATGATTTATTAGTGCATTTAGACAAAGAAATGCCAAGAGTGATTGAGTTTTTTAGACAAGCAGAAAGAGAAAGACTCATGGCACAACTTTTACAACGTGGTGAAAATCAACAAAAAAAATTAGAAAAATTAGTCAAAGAAAAAACAGGTATTTCTATTCCTATTCCATTAGGTTATCAATTAGTGAAACAAAAAGATAATTTTTTGTGGTTGAGAGCGCCCGGCAACGTAGATAAAAATATTACAATTTCTTATGGTGAATACAAAGATAAAAATATGTTCGAAATTGCCAATATTACCAAATGGAGAAACGATTTTGGTTTTCGATTGATGAACGACACCACTATCAAGGATTCTTATATGGACACACAAATGAGCAACGAAGAACCTATGCAAAGCAAAGTCATTACATTGAATAAAAGATATACCAACGAATATCGAGGTTTGTGGTGTTTTCACAACAAAAACGGAGGAGGTCCTTTTGTAAGTTATGCTTTTTATGACGAAAAAAAGAAACGTTTTTATTATATTGAAGGGTTTGTGTATGCACCCGGCGAGCCAAAACGTGGCGCATATTTAGAAGTAGAATCATTGTTGCGCTTGTGCAAAACGGACTAAAAATATATCATTCAAAAAAAAAACGCTCATAAAATTTTAATTATGAACGTTTTTTTTAGTTTTATTTTATCCCACAACGATATTTTTTTTAGCAATAGATATTCTTTCCATTACGTTTTCATATCCAATGAGTTCCATTATCATTCCCAAATCTGCTCCACCACTTGCCCCCGAAATCGCCAAGCGCAAGGCTGGCATTACTTTTCCCATTTTATATCCATTTTGCTCTACCCATTCGTGTAGGTAATGTTTGATATTTTCACCTTCCCAATTTTGTTGTAAAGTTGGTAAATTTTTCTCACAAAAATCTACAAACAACAAACCTTCTCCTTGCCAATTTTTTGCTACACCTTTTTGGTCATATTCCGTAGGGAGTTCGAACAAATATTTAGCATCAAGATAAATATCCTGTGGAAAAGTAATTCTTTCACGCATCAAACTACAAATTTTGAGTAATTTTTCATCAGAAAAATCATTTTTTATGTGTAGTTTAACAAATGTTTCTTTCAAATATTGTAACAAATCTTCATTACTTTTGAGTCTGATATAATGTTGATTAAACCATTCTGCCTTTTTAATTTCAAATCTTACTCCTGCTTTTCCTATTCTTTCCAAATCAAAAACCTCAATTAAACGCTCTATTGTAAAAATTTCTTCATCACTCGAAGTATGCCAGCCCAAAAGTGCTAAAAAATTATTCAATGCCTCAGGCAAATATCCTTTTTCACGAAAACCATCAATAGTTATATTTTTATCTTTTTCAAACCAATCTAAAGGAAAAATAGGAAAACCATATTCTGCGGCTTTTCTTTTGCTTAATTTTCCTTGTCCGTCTGGATTGAGTAACAAAGGCAAATGAGCAAATTGTGGCATTTTGTCAGCCCAACCAAAACTTTGATATAAAAAAACGTGCAAAGGAGCAGAGGGTAGCCATTCCTCACCACGAATTACGTGAGAAATTTCCATTAAATAATCATCGACCACGTTTGCCAAATGATAAGTAGGCATTCCGTCAGATTTCATCAAAACTTTGTCATCTAAGGTAGAAGAATGAACGTTTACCCAACCTCTGACAATATCTTCAAATCGAATATCATCTTTTTTGGGCATTTTGATTCGGATAACATAATGCTCGCCTGCATCAATTTTTTTCTGTGTTTCTTCTGGGCTTAAAGTCAAAGAATTTGTCATATTAACCCTTGTCAAAGCATTGTAAGAAGGATTTTTAGAGCCTGAGGCTTCCAAATTTTTACGCATCAAATCTAATTCTTCTGACGTATCAAAAGCATAATATGCATTTCCTGATGCCACCAATTGTTCTGCATATTGTCTATACATCGTTTTTCTTTCTGATTGACGATAAGGCGAAAAAGTACCGCCAACTTCGGGCGATTCGTCAGCATTCAAACCTAACCAACGCAATGCGTCAAAAATATAACTTTCAGCCCCTTCTACAAATCTGGTTTGGTCTGTATCTTCTACACGAATTAAAAATTTTCCTTGATGTTTTTTAGCAAAAACATAGTTATATAACGCAGTACGTACCCCGCCAATATGCAATCCACCTGTAGGACTGGGTGCAAAACGCACGCGCACAGGTCTATCTAAATTTACCATTGATTTTTACTTTTTATTTTTTTTGCAAAATTACAAAAAAATATGATTTTTTTGTAATTTTCTATAAAAAAACTCAAAATGCTTGTTTTTAATATTATTTTGGTGCAAGCGTGGACGCTTGCACCAGTTAATATCTCGTGCAAGCGTCCACGCTTGCACGAAATTCAAAATAATAATTTTATTAACCAACCTAGAAATTCAAAATAATAATTTTATTAACCAACCTAAATAGTTACAAAAAATTACAAACTATAGGCTCTAATTTTTTTTTAAATATAAATATTTCACATTGGAAGAATTTTTGTTTCTTTGTAAATATACACAAAAATTTTGTATCTTTGTGCGTCAAAACTAAATTTTATACATAGATTTTTTAAAATTATGATTTCTTTTATATTTTCTTTTTTTTCTTTTTTTATGTTGATGCCTTTAGAACACGATTTTCATACCAGCATTGCAGAAGTAAATTTTAATACCAAAAACAATACTTGGGAAGTTAGTTTGAGGGTTTTTACTGATGATTTAGAAAATATTTTATCAAAAATACATAAAAAAGACATCAAAATAGAAAAAAATGATACAAAAAATGATGCAATGATTCAAAAATATATCCAAGAAAATTTTGAACTTATCTATAAAAAACAAAAAGCAAATTTTAAATGGATTGGAAAAGAAGTGGAAGCAGATGCGGTTTGGAATTATTTTGAACTCAAATTTGATAAAAAAAATCCCCAATTTCAGGTAAAAAATTCAATTCTTATCGAAACTTTTGATGACCAACTCAATATCACTAATTTTATTTATCAAAAAACAAAAAAAACTTTTATCTGTCAAAAAGGAGATTTTATACATTCAATCCAATTTTAAATAAAAAAGGAAGTTGCTAAAATAGTTACTTATCACATCAAAATTAAACTTATTTTTATAAATTTATATCAAAAATTTTTTATTAATATGATTAGTTTATTTAATTTTCTTATCTTTGCAAGATTTTATTTTTTATAATTGATTAAAAATGGCAAAAAAAAAGATATTTTCTATTCTCAAAAAGATTTTCTATGGTTTTTTAGCCATCAGTTTGATTGTTTTACTTTGGTATGGCGAACTCGTCGTGTATGGCGTGAGGCAAGGAATTGGGCAATTTCAATTGATATGGTATGCCAAAGATTTTAAGGTTTTTTTGAAAGAAAGTAAATATCACGACACACTCAAAACAAAATTTGCTTACAAATTAGAACTCATCAAAGCCATCAAAAAATTTGCTGTTGATAGTTTGGGAATGAAAAATGCAGGCAGTTACGAAAAAATATTTGACCAAAAAAATAAACCGCTTTTATGGGCGGTAACTGCCTGTGAACCTTATCAATTTATACCACATAGTTGGGATTATGGTCCTTTGGGTTTGATGCCTTACAAAGGTTTTTTTGATTCGACTTCTGCTCAAAAATTAGCATATTCTCTCGAAAAAAGAGGATATGATGTCAATATTTTTAAACCATCTGCTTGGTCAACTTTGGGTTGGCTTTCTGACCCTGTACTCTCAACGATGTTGTATTGGCAGGAGGGCGATTTGGCAAGTTTGATTATTCACGAGTTGGCACATAGCACGATTTGGGTAACGGGTGATGTGGAATATAATGAAAATTTAGCCGATTTTATTGGTGATGAAGGGGCGTTGCTTTTTATGCGACATCATTATGGTAAAAATTCTAAGCAAGAAAAAAAATTTGTAGAGGCAAATATAGATAATGAAGTTTTTTTTAGATACGCACTCAAAAGTACGAAAAGATTGGATAGTTTGTATAAATCATTTTCCAAAGATAATTCTGAAAAATTCAAAAAAACAAAAAAAGAAGAATTAATTTTGGATATAGTCAATGGATTGGCAAATATTGGTTTGTATAATGGAGCAAAGTATGCTAAAAAATATCGAAAAAAATTACCTAATAATGCTTTTTTTATGAATTTTATGCGATATAGAGCAAAACAAGATGACTTTAAAAAAGAATTTAAAGAAATCAGTAAAAATAATTTGAGAGAATATATCAAATATTTAAAAAATAAATAATCTATCTCTATAAAAAAACTACTGAACTTCGTGCAAACGTGGACACTTGTTTGCACCAAAATATGCTAAATAGTTACAAAAAACTACTTTTTTGGTAAATTAAAGACTAAAACTATATTTTTCTCGTTATATGAAAGAATAAAATGATGATAATTCAAAGTATTATTAACAAATATCCGTTTTATAAGTTATTTTATTGAGCATATATGTTCTGAATTTTTGATAAATGCAAAATAAAACTTTATTTTTAAAACGAGTTTGATAATTTAAAATAAAAAATGAATACAAAAGAAAAAATAAACTTTGAATGGTCGCCAATTTGGTGGTTTTTGTTTGTAGGTGGAGGAATAATATTTTTATTAGTCTTGGGTTTTACATCAATTTTATCCTCTGATTTTTGGAAAGGAATAGCACAAGGCGGTTTAGTTGGCATTTTTATCATTCATATTTTTGAAGGATTTTATGGATATTTAACTGCAAAAAAAAATAATTTACCTGCATTTCGTTGGGCAATTCATTGTTTTTTGGCGGGAGCAATGGCTATTATTTTGATGAAAAAATACATCAAATAAAAACTATTTTTTTTGTAGCCATTTTGATAATGTTTGATTTCAGCATCTAAAATTGTTTATTTTTGAATAAAATGTCCATCTTTGCGCCAATATTTCGATAATAAACCACAAGTTTTATTTATCAAAAAGAACTTAAAATTTGTGTATTAAAAAAAAACTTTGATTATTCTTTCATTTTTTCAATCAAAAAAACTTCAGTATATTTATAAAAAAACTATGAAAAAAAATGCTAATATAATATTTTTATTTTTTATTTCTCACCAATTTGTTGTAGCACAGGTCAATAATGATTGTATAAAAATAGCAGAAAGTAATCGTTTAGTTTGTGGTGCCGCCACTTTTTCAGACAATAGCAATGGAGTTGGGGTCAATGATTTTGTAGGTAATAACGGAAAAGGTTGTTTACAAAATGGCGAAAAACAATCTGCTTGGTATGCTTTTAAAGTTGCGACCCCAGGAACACTTACTTTTACAATTCAACCAAGCAATCAATCTGATGATTATGATTTTGCTGTTTGGGGACCTTTTTCGAGTGATATTGCTTCAAGTTGTAGCAATTTAGGGCAACCAATTCGGTGTAATTTTTCTGCTACTACGGGTAATACAGGACTTTCATTAAACGCACCTAATAATTCTGAAGATGCAAGCGGTGGTAAATTTTCAAAATTTATAAATGTGCAAGCAGGTGAAGTATATATTTTATTAGTAGATAATTTTGAACAAAGTAATAGTGGTTTTTCATTGGTTTGGAATGGAGTAACCTCGCCAAGTGGCGTAAATGGAGGCGGCGGAACTTCGGGATTGGCAGTCAGTACGGCAAGTTTTAGCCCTCCGACTATTGCTTGTAACAAAGTTATATTTAGTAATCAATCTGGAACTTGTGAGGGAGTATTAACTTATCAATGGAATTTTGGTGATGGTTCACCTATAGTTACTGATAGAAATCCTACTTATTTTTATCAAAATTCTGGAACTTATACCGTTACATTGACCACAAAAATTGTTTCGACTGCCATTAACAATGGAAAAACGGAAACTTTTACACGTAGTATTACTATAATAGGTACACCACCTTCAGCTTCTTTTGTCGATTTGCCTGATAAAATATGTGGCAGTGCCAGTCCTATTCCGCTCAAAGCTACAGGTACGCCTGCTAATGGTGGGGTTGCTTTTACCATCTTTCCAAATGGTAATCAAGCGGGACAGATTGCCAATGCAACTACTTTTAATCCTATGACTTTGGGGGCGGGAACGCATCGTGTGCGACTTACTTATACATCGCCTAATGATCTAAATTGTGTTTTTCAAACTTTTCAGAACGTAATTGTTCACCCTACAACTCCTTTGACTTTGGGTAATATTAATGAAAAATATTGTATTAATGCCGCTTCGGTTGGTTTAACGGCTACACCTTTGGGAGGACAATTTACGATTACAACAGAAGCAAATACTGTTTTAAATACAAATATTTTTAATCCTACCGCTTTGGGAGTAGGAACTCATATCATCAAATATACATTTATAGATGCAAACGCTTGCGAAAATACAATTACGAAAAGTGTAAAAGTTAATCCTTTGCCAACGCTCACTAATCAGTTAAAACCAAGTTATTGTGTTACTATATTGCCTTTTACAATTGTTGCTACGCCTTCCAGTAGCACATTTACAGTGAACGGAAATCCTATTACGCAATTTTCTCCTACGGCTTTGGGCGTTGGGAATTTTACGATTGTGCAAACAGCAATAGATGAAAATGGTTGTAGCAATACAAAAACACAAATGGTTGAAATTGTACCGCAAACTATTTATTCAGAAATGGAATTTGATTTAAAAATTTGTCCCGCCAATGGCTTAGGAGAGTCAATAGAAATTCTTACTTTGGCAGAAGAACAAGCACTTTCAGCACAAGGAAAACAAGTAGTTTATCAATGGTCAAATGGAAGTACAGGGCGAACTTATCAAGTCAGAAGTTTGAACGATAATGGTACTTTGATTGGTTTGGCAATAGACCAGTCAGATTGTCCGACTCGGAAAACTACATTTAATTTAGATGTGAGTTGTAATCCTGAATTATTTATTCCGACAGCTTTTAGTCCTAATGGAGATAATTTGAACGATTTTTTAGAAATTTTTGGGAAAGAATTTACTAATTTAGAATTTAAAATATACTCTCGTTGGGGAGAACTTATTTTTGTTGGATATAGTGAAAAAGAATTTTGGGATGGCAAAAGATATGGTTTAAACGCTCCTGATGGGACTTATATTTGGAGTGCGGTCTATGAAAATATATTATACAAAGGTAAAAAAATCTATAAAAAAGGGTTTACTACTATCACAAGGTAAAAAAAAATTAAAATAAAAAAATATGAAAAAAAATATTATCTTAGTGGTTTTATTATCACTATTGTTGGCTTGTCAAAGTGCCAAACAAGATTTGGCTAAAAAAGTCAATCTGAATACTTGTGAAGATACAAAAGAACTTGTTGAAAAGTATGCCAACACAGTTTTACCTTTGATAGGTGGGATTATTGTAGATAAAGCCATACCAGAATCGGCTAAAAATGGTCTTCTTTGTGAATGTACTGCTCCAAGTTTTGAAACTTTTTTTGTTGAAACTTATTCAGAAAAAGAATTAGACGAAATGCTTACTAATAGAAAAAAAAGGTTATCAGCCATCAAAAAAGCAATCTTAGGCAACGGAAAAACAATTCTTAAATGTTATAAAGACAAAGGATTGAAAGGAGTAAAATGGATAGAAAAATTTATAAAATCAATCGGATAATCAAAAATGAAAGTAGCACTTATCACAGGGGCGGCACAAGGTTTGGGTAGAGCAGTAGTAGAACATTTTGCTGAAAAAGGTTTTTTTATAATTATTCATTATTATCAAAATCAAAAAAAAGCAATCGAATTAGTCGAACACTTAGCCCAAAAAAATAAAAAAGCACACGCATTGCAAGCTAATTTACAAAATGCAGATGAGGTTCAAAATCTATTTACAGAAATTGAAAATCGTTTTGGACGCTTGGATATTTTAGTGAATAATGTTGGAAACTTTCAAAGAAAAAATTTATTGGAACTAAAAATAAACGAATGGAACAGCATTATTGAAAACAATGTCAATAGTGTTTTTCAGTGCATACAATTAGCTATTCCTTTGATGAGAAAAAATAAATATGGGCGAATTATAAATTTAGGCTTTGCAGGAATTTCTCAAATGACTATCGAAACTGATATTACTGCTTATTTTGTTGCCAAAAATAATGTTTATTATCTTACTAAAGCATTTGCCAAAGCTTTGGGTGGAGAAAATATCAACGTGCATATTGTTTCGCCCGGCGTTTTAGAAAGTAGTGTAGAAAAACCTGTTCACGAAATTCCCAAAAAAAGATTAGCTATTTTTGAAGAAATGATTAGTGCGATTGATTTTTTGACCTCTGAAAAATCAGATTATTTAACAGGGCAACATATTGAAGTTTCAGGTGGTTGGAGATTATAAAAAACAAAAATGGTTTTCATAAAATAAAAAAAATAATTTTGCAAATATAAAATCAAATTTCTATCTTTGCGTCAAAAAAAGTACTTATTTGGGTAGTTCTTTAATTTTTTGTAAAAAAAAGTTTTACATATAAAAAAAAATAGAAAAATAAGCCAAAAATACGTAACCTTGCCCAATGGAATCAAAACAATATGATAAGATTTTCAAAGAAAATGTAGCAGATATTTTTGTAACTTTGTGTGAAAAATATTTGAACATCAAAATTGA
>RDXZ01000126.1 GCA_004293265.1 Bacteroidota bacterium
TATTTTATACCAACAAAAGTAGTGTAACAGAACTTTGTTCACAATGTAATAACGAAATTCGTTATTGATAGATTATCACTTTATTTAATTAGACTTCCTGCAAAATTGTTTTTTTTAAGCCTCACACCCTGCCCTCTCTCCATTTTGAGAGAGGGAAAAGGTTATTTCGCAGGAAGTCTAATGATTGTTCCTTGTTATTGAAGCATTAATAAAATAAAAAAACAACTTTTTCGTTTGATATTTTGTGAACTTGGGTTTGTGTGAGTGATAGTTATAAAACATAAAATAACAACAAATAAAATGATAACATATATTTCAATATTAAGAGGAATTAATGTAAGTGGAAAAAAACTTATTAAAATGGAAGGTTTGCGAAAAATGTATGAAAATTTAGGTTTTTGTAACATAATGACCTATCTGCAAAGCGGAAATGTTATTTTTACAGACAAAGACGCAAAAGGAAATGAAATATCAGAAACAATAACACGACAAATTGAAAACGATTTTGGGTTTGATGTCCCTGTAATCGTTATGACAATTGATACAATGAAACAAATAATTGATGATAATCCATTTTTAAAAGATAGTGATAAGGATATAAATTTTTTACACGTTACTTTTTTATCTTCAAAACCACAAAAATATGACCTCAACATAATAGAAGATAAAAAATTGGTTGGAGAAGAAATATTTGTTTCTGACAATGCTGTTTATTTATTCTGTCCCAATGGTTATGGACAAACAAAACTGACCAATAATTTTTTGGAAACAAAACTAAAAGTGGGCGCGACAACAAGAAATTGGAAAACAACAAATCATCTTTTAAAAATAGCACAAGAAATCGTACCGAAATGAACAAAATAAGTGTTTTTCAGTTGTTAAGTCTTCGATATTGATAAACTGAAAAATAGTTGTGGCTGTTTTTCGTTTTTTCACAGTTGTCAATGTCGCAGACTTGACAATCTGTGAAAAAACGAAAAAAAATATTTTTCCTCTGGATTATAAAACTCTGACAAAGTTTAAAATTTTGTCAGAGTTAATAATCAACCTTAACTACTTGTATGATTTTCTAAGACCTGTTGATTTTTATTTTTTAGAAATAAAAACATATCAAAATTATTCGACAAAAACGCCCATTTTTCCAAATTTTTCAATTCTATTTAAAATTCTTTCTTGCGCTGAATTTTTTGATAATTTTTCTAATTCTTCTATAATTACATTTTTGATAGTGGCAAAAGTTTCTTCAGGATTGGTGTGCGCCCCACCCAAAGGTTCAGGAATAATGCCGTCAATCAATCCAAAACCCAACATATCTTTGGCAGTTGGTTTCAAAGCCTGTGCCGCTTGCTCTTTATATTCCCAACTTCTCCACAAAATAGACGAGCAAGACTCAGGAGAAATAACAGAATACCAAGTATTTTCTAACATCAAAACTTTGTCGCCAATCGCGATGCCTAATGCACCACCTGACGCACCTTCACCAATAATAATACAAATCACAGGCACTTTGAGCATAAACATATCACGAATATTGCGAGCAATCGCTTCTGCTTGTCCGCGTTGTTCGGCTTCAATTCCGGGAAAAGCACCGGGAGTATCTATCAAACAAACGATAGGTTTATTAAATTTTTCAGCCATTTTCATCAATCGGAGTGCTTTTCGGTAGCCTTCAGGATTTGCCATTCCAAAGTTACGATATTGTCTTTGTTTTGTATTTCGTCCTTTTTGTTGCCCAATAAACATAATCGTTTGTCCGTTTACTTTACCAAAACCGCCAATCATTGCGGGGTCATCAGCAAAATTTCTATCGCCATGAATTTCAATAAACTCTTCGCAAATATGTTCAAGGTAGTCTAATGTATAAGGTCTTTCAGGGTGTCTCGAAAGTTGTACTCTTTGCCAACGTGTCAGGTTCTCAAACGTTTCTTTTTTGAGTTTGATAAGTTCTTGTTCAAAGGTGTTAATGGCTTGTTGAATTGCTTGATTTTCTAAATTTTTGGCATTTAATTCCTTAAAAGCATTTAGTTGTGATTCAAAATCGGCAATTGGCTGTTCAAAATCAAGTAACATAGTATATTTTTCTATCCTTTTTACCCTATTAAAAGGAATTTTTTTAATCAGATTAGGGATTTTTTTTTGCAAAGATATATTTTTTTATAGATACTTTATTATTTTTTTAAAATATTTTAAAAAAAATTTTTTTTTTTATTTTATAACTTTACCTATTTCATCACAAATAATAGAGAAAGAAGACGATTATTTACCAAATAAAAATAAAAAAAAATTATCAAAAAATAATTATTTTTGGTAAATTTAATTATTTGTATTATTTTTGTGCCTTAGAAAAAAACTAAACTCAAATTGATATGGCAGGTATATTACTATCTCCTTTGACAGCACTTTCTCCACTTGATGGGCGTTATCGTGAACAAATTGCACCTTTGGCTAAATATTTTTCAGAACTTGGGCTGATGAAATATAGAGTTATGGTAGAAGTGGAATATTTTATTGCACTTTGTGAATTAGATTTACCACAATTGTCTGATTTTGATAAATCTCAATATGACGATTTGAGGCAAATTATTCAAGAGTTTTCGCAGGCTGATGCTTTTTTAATCAAAAATTTTGAGCAAAAAACAAAGCATGATGTAAAAGCGGTTGAATATTATTTAAGACAAGAATTTGAAGCATTGGGTTTGCAAAAATATCGTGAGTTTATACATTTTGGACTGACTTCGCAAGATATTAATAATACTGCTATTCCTCTTTTATTAAAAACAAGTTTAGAAAAAGTATATTTACCACAAGTAAAAAATGTGGTACGAAAATTAGAACATAAAGCAAAAGAATGGTTTGATGTGCCGATGCTCGCTCATACACATGGACAACCTGCTACGCCTACACGTCTGGGAAAAGAATTGCGTGTGTTTACAGAAAGAGTAAAATCTCAACTTAATTTATTGGCAAATCTGCCTTATAATGCTAAATTTGGTGGAGCAACAGGCAACTTAAACGCACATTATATTGCGTATCCTCATGTAGATTGGTTGCATTTTTCTGAAAAATTTGTAGATGAAATATTGGGTTTAAAACGTTTGTCTTTTACAACTCAAATCGATTCTTATGATGGTTTAGCGAGTATTTTGGATAATTTAAAACGAATTAATACTATTTTTATTGATTTTTCGAGAGATATGTGGCAATATATTGCTATGGAATATTTTAAACAGACCATTATCGCGGGTGAAGTTGGCTCGTCTGCTATGCCACATAAAGTAAATCCGATTGACTTTGAAAATGCTGAAGGAAATTTTGCGATGGCAAATGCTTTGTTTGAATTTATGAGTGCTAAATTACCTATTTCTCGTTTGCAAAGAGATTTAACAGATTCTACGGTTTTGAGAAATTTAGGAGTTGCCTTGGGGCATAGTTTTTTGGCTTTATTGAGTTTAGAAAAAGGCATCGAAAAAATAGAATTGAACAAAATCGCACTCGAAAAAGATTTAAACGAAAATTGGGCGGTTATTGCGGAGGCAATTCAGACGATTTTGAGGCGGGAAGCTTATCCCGATCCTTATAATTCACTCAAAGAACTTACACGCACAGGCGAGGAAATCAATCAAGAAAAATTACATCTGTTTATTGATACATTAAATATTAACCAAAATATAAAAAACGAATTAAAAAGTATTACTCCTTTTAATTATTTAGGAAAAAATAGTGCTTTTTAGTTGATTTAATAACAATATTTCTAAAAAAAATACGTTTTTCTATGGCAAACATTATTGGTATCACAGGTGGAATTGGCTCAGGAAAAAGCATTGTTTGTAAAGTTTTTGCTTTATTGGGCGTGCCTATTTATGAGGCAGATTTGCGTGCAAGATATTTGATGAATCATAACCCAACTATCAAAGAAAAATTAAAAAATGTTTTTGGAGATAAAACATACAACGAAAATAACGAACTTGATAGACGTTTTTTGGCTGAAAATGTGTTTATTGACAATCAAAAAGTGTTGTTATTGAATAGCATTGTTCATCCCGAAGTCGCAAAAGATTTTAAAAATTGGATTGATTCACATCAACACTTTGAATATGTACTCAATGAAGCCGCTTTGATGTTTGAAAGTGGAAGCTATCAAAGAATGGACAAAGTAATTACGGTTTTTTCACCTTTGGAATTACGTAAGCAAAGAATCAAAGCAAGGGATTTACAGCGTACAGACCAAGAAATTGATAATATTATTCAAAAACAATTACCTGAAGAGGAGAAATTAAAAAGGGCTGATTTTATTATCGAAAATGATAATCAAAAACTACTTTTACCACAAATATTAAAATTAGATAATTTTTTTAGACTTCAAAACCAATTATAAATATGAGCAACAAAAGAATAAGCCCTGATAGAAGTAAAAGCAATGACAAACAAACTTTCTATAATTCATCAGCAGAACTTGAAAAATTAGGTTATTTTGCAGGTTATTTATTTTTGGGAGGCTCAATTATTTTTTTATATTTTTGGCTTTTTGGGGTTTCCCCAAAAACTTTATTTACCAAAACAATTCCGATTGATTCACTCTCAAAAACAAAATCTTATGCAGTTGATAGTATTACTTTGCCTGCTGATTTGCGTGCTTGCGAAGTAGAAATTCAACTCAATGATGTGTACGTAACAGATGTGTTTTTAGGCACAGTTTCAAAATATACGGCTGTCGCAACCGTAGAGTTTGCAGATGACGCAGACAAACCCGCAGGCGAAATGGAAGCAGAATTTTACCACGATTTTGGTGCTGGCTGGTCAGAAACCAAAAAGAAAGAAAAAAAATATTTCAGTGTACCAAAAAGTGGAAAATTTAACATAGATATTTTTTTAGATAGACAAGCAGGACTCAACGAAATAAAACCTTCTGTTTTTTATAAAGATTCTATGGTCAATAATGTAATGCAAAAAATAGCACGTGTAAAAAACGACACACTTCCTTTGCCTCAACCTAAGGCAACTTTTTTCTTGAAAATAACTACACCTGAAAATTTATTTGCAGAAAATTCTTTTTGGGGATTTATAATTATGGCAATTATTGGAGGAAGTATGTTGGTTACGGTACACAAAGCATGGGCAGAAACACTTGGATTTAGTTTTTTTATGTTGATTTTTGTAGGATTTATAGCACTTACGATATGGCTCGATTCCTAATAATTTTTGTATGATTCTTTTTGATTTTTCTAAGATTTATACGAAAAATAAAAATTGTAGCACATACTTTTAGTATGTGGACACTAAAAGTATGTGTTACATGCTCAATAGAAAAGTCGTATATATCTTAGTAGAACGAAAAAAAATAAATAAAAAAGTTAAATTTTAAACGTTTTTTAGCTTTTTATCGTTTAGAATGAAAGAAAATTATTTATCGTTTTTCTTTCCTTAAAAATGGACTTACAAACACTTAAAAAGCTCGTCAGACAAGGTGAACATTTGCATTTAGAATTTAAGTTAAAAGCGACACACCCCGACAAAATCACCAAAGAAGCAGTATCTTTTGCCAACGCCGAAGGCGGAATTATTTTGTTAGGAGTAGATGATGATAAAAATATAAAAGGCGTAAAATTTCCTGAAGAAGATGAGTTTGTTTTGGCTAAGGCTTTTTCTGAATTGGCTTTTCCTGCCATCAAATACGAATTAGAAAAAATTGTTTTAGAAAATGATAGAGAAATATTGATTTTTCATATTGATAAAAGCCCTCAAATTCATTATTTATTAGAAAATGCTTTTCAAAAACAAAATGGAAAAGCCTATATCAGAGTCAATGATAAATGTGTGAAAGCCAGCAAAGAAGTACATCAAATTATAAAAGGAAGAAGAAGTGAAAAAAATATAAAATTTTATTTCAAAGAAAACGAAAAAAATTTGATGCAATTTTTAGATGAAAATAAAAAAATTACCGTACAAAAATTTGCAGAATTAGTAAAAATAAATCCAAATATCGCCTCTAAAACGCTCGTTTTATTAACCTTAGGTGGAGTTTTAGAGGTTGTACCCGATGAAATGGAAGATTTTTTTGTGGTCAAACCAATAGAATAATTTTTTGAAAAAAATAAAACTTTTCCAAAAAACATTCTGTTATCAATAAAAATATATAAAACTAAAATAAAAATATGGCAACTCCTAATATAAAACTCATCACTGCGTTGAGAAAAACTGCTGAAAAATTAAGTAGTGGCGCAAAATATCAATGGGGACACATGGGACAATGTAACTGCGGAAATTTAGCACAAGAAATCACGCAAATGTCTGAAAACGAAATTCACGCACACGCATTACAAACACGCGAGGGCGACTGGTCGGAACAAACCGCAGAATATTGTGGCATAAGCAAACTGCCAATGGACGTAATGATAACCAAAATGTTGGAAGCAGGACTAACTACGGCTGATTTACAAAATTTAGAAAAATTAAGCGATAAAAATGTTTTAGCAAGATTACCAAAAGAAAAACGTTATTTATCGCATAATGTTCGTCATGATGTAGTCATTTATATGAATACTTTTGCTGATTTTTTAGAAGAAGAATTGTTTTTAAATTCTATTCAATTGCCAGATTTTGAAACAGAATTGCAAACAATTTAAAAAATAAAATTATATAAAAGCCTCTTTTTAGAGGCTAAATTTTTTAATATGCCTTATATACAACTTACAATTAAGCAATTGAATGCTGAACAAACCGAAATTCTTGTGGCTGAATTATCGATGTTGGAATATGATAGTTTTTTAGAAATTGAGAATGGGGTGGAGGCTTATATTGATGAAAATTTTTTTGAGGAAGAAAAAATCAAAGAAATTCAAAAAGATTATCAACAATTATTCAGTTTTGAATATCAATTTGAAAAAATGCCCGAACAAAATTGGAACGCGACTTGGGAAGCAGATTATGCACCTGTTGAAATTTCTGACGAATGTAGAATCATTGCTTATTTTCATCAGCCCCAAAACCTTCCTTATGAAATTATTATCACCCCAAAAATGTCTTTTGGTACAGGTCATCACGATACAACGGTTTTGATGTCAAAATTTTTGTTAGATTTACCTCGCCCGCTTTCCAAAAAAGTCGTAGATGCGGGTACAGGCACAGGAATTTTGGCTATTTTATCTGAAAAATTAGGAGCAACTGATATTTTTGGTTTTGATATTGAAGAATGGTCTGTGATAAATGCACAAGAAAATACCGCTTTAAATCAATGTAAATATATAAAAATTGAAAAAGGTACTATTGCCGAGTTTGATTTTTTGAACGATATTGATATTTTTATTGCCAATATTCAACGCAATGTTTTGTATGATGAAATGGAAAAATACGCCCAAAAATTAAAACAAAATGGAGTTTTGTTATTGAGTGGATTTTATGAAGCTGACAAAGATTATTTGGTAGAAAGAGCAAAACAATTTGGATTAAAATACCAAAAACATCAAATTCAAAACGATTGGTGTGGATTGATGTTGATAAAACATTAATCACTATTTGAAAAAAAAGGTTTTACTAAGATTTATATAGAAAATAAAAATTGTGTGCTACAATTGCGCAATAAAAAAAAATCGTATAAAATTTAGTAGAACCAATTAAATTATTTTTCACTTATATTTTTTGTATTTTTTAGTAATTTTTTGTACTTTTGCAAGTAATTTATAAAAATACAAACAAAATGCAAAAAATATCTATTTCCAACATCATAAAACGCACTTTGAGGTGGGTAGGAAATTCTATTGTTTTGTTGATTTTGTTGTTATTAGCCGTTTTTATTTCCCTTCAATTTTCGCTGGTTCAGACTTTTATTGCACAAAAAGCATTGGCTTGGCTTTCACCCAAAATGCAGTTTGATTTGTCGTTGTCAGAATTATATTTTGATGCTGTCAATGCTGAACTTTCTATCAAAAATTTACAAGTGAAAGATAGAAAAAAAAACAAAATGCTTGATATAGCAGAGGTCAGAATCGATATAGAATATGAAAATTTACTCAAAAATGGCAATGTAGCCATTAAAAATATCAGACTAAAAAGAGGTGTACTCAATTTGATTGCAGATGAAAAAACAGGTTTGATAAACATTGTCGATTTTATTGATGTCATTGATTCTTTGACTGCTCCCAAAGTTCGAAATCCGAATGCTCCCCCAACTATTGTCGATATTACGCAAGCAAAACTAATAGATGTGCGTTTTACGTACACAGATGCACGCGAAACGCCACGAAAAGACAAAGGTTTAGATTATTTTCATCTCAAAATAAATGAATTGAATGCTGAATTAGATAATTTTCATTTGGCAGGAGATACTATTCAAATGCAACTCAAAGATATGAGAGGAATTGATGAAAAAACGGATATGCAAGTTAAAAACTTGACTACTTTTTTTAGAATGACTCGAAAATCGATGGAATTTCATCAACTAAATTGTTTAGTTAACCACTCTACTTTGAAAGATAAAATTTTTTTAAGTTTTGATAAACAAAAAGATTTAAGTAGGTTTAATGAAAAAGTTTTTATTTCTGCTAAATTAGATAGCACCATTTTGCACACCGAAGATTTAGCACTTTTTGCACCTGCTATAGAGCGTTATAAAGATATTTGGACGCTTTCAGGGCAATTTGAAGGAAAAGTAAATGATTTTATTTTTAAAAATTTTGACGGATATATCGGAAAAAATACACATCTCAAAGGGCTAATCAGTATGAAAGGATTGCCTGATGTCAAAAATACTTTGATGAATTTTGAAATTCCGATGTCAGATATAGATTTTCCTGAATTGTTCCAATATATCGAGCAACCTTTGGCAGAGCCTTATCTCAAAAGTTTGGGGCGCGTGCAGTTCGTAGGCAACTATATCGGAACAATCGATGATTTTAAAACCAAAGGAAATTTATCTACAAAATTAGGAAATTTGCAAGCAGATATTCATCTAAAACCTTCTTTGGAATATTATGATGCCACACTCAATACCAGTAATTTTGAGTTAGGAAAACTATTGCAACAAGACAAAACATTGGGGATTATTGATTTGAATGGAAAAATAAAAGGCGTAGGTTTCTCGATGGATAAAGTAAAATTAGCAACAGATATGAAAATCAATCGTATTCGTTTGTTGGATTATACTTATCAAAATTTAAGAATTGATGGAGATTTGAGTCAAAAAAGTTTTAAAGGTGAATTTATATCAAAAGATAAAAATTTTGAAATAGATTTGAATGGAAATATTGACTTATTCCAAGATAAAAAAGAAAGAAATCACCCGCCGGGAAGAATCAAATTTGATACTGATTTGAAACACATTGACCTCAAAAAATTAGGTTTTTTACCCGAAGAAACTATTTTGAAAGGAAAAATGAAAGTTGATTTATACGGAATGAACCCTGATAGTCTGATTGGAACTGCCGAGTTAGATAGTGCTTTTGTGTTATACAAGCAAAAAGGTTTGGTGCTAAATAAACTGAATTTTTTGTCATTTAAAGACAGAGAAAAAGGCAGTAGGCTTTTAGATTTACAATCTGATTATGCAGATTTGCATTTGGAAGGAAAATTTTTGTTTAGTGATTTGCTTGATGACCTACAAAAATTGATTCACGAATACGCTTTGAGTTTTAAAAACGAACCCAAAAGTATCAAAAAATATTATACAGAAAAAAATAAAAAAACACTCAAAACAAAATATGGAATTGAGTTTAATGCAAATTTTAAAGATGCCAATCCTTTGATTGCTTTATTTGATACAAAATTATTTTTATCTAAAAATACACTCATTGAAGGAAAATTTGGAGCAGGAAAAACAACTTTATTAAATTTATCTACCTCCCAAAAAATAGATTCTCTTTTTTATGGCAACAATAAATTATATGACATCGGAATTGATATTAATACTTCAAAATTAGCAGAAAAACCTGAAATATTAGCAGAAAGTTCTATTACTTCTGCCCGCCAAAAAATAAACGGAATCAATACAAAAAATTTATTAGCCACAGCAGTTTGGGGCGATAATCTCATAGATTTTGGATTAAAAACCGAACAAATTGGGACAACTAATTTAGTAGATTTGGCAGGTGATATTAAGTTTAAAGAAGATACTACTTTGATTGCTTTCAAATCTTCTCGCTTGCATTTATTAGAAAAAAATTGGCTTTTATCCAAAGATAATCTGATTAGTTTAGTTCCAAAAGGTATATTAATACAAAATTTACAATTATATAAACAAGAAAATCCTGAATCTCAAATCAAAGCAAATGGTGAAATTTCAAATCGATTAGAACAACCTTTGCAAGTTAAAATTCAAGATTTTGATTTGTTGGCTTTTGCAAACATCATTGGTTTTGATATAAAAGGAACATTAAATTCAGAATTATCAATGAAAAATCTTCAAGATAATCCTGAAATAAAAGGCAGTTTGAACATCGAAAATGTAATGTTGGGTGATATGTTGATTGGCGACACAGAAGGAAAATTAGATTGGGACGATAAAAACCAAGTTTTTACTTTCAATAATCAATTGTATCGTATGGGAAGGTTTATTTTAGATATTGACGGCACTTATAAACCCAAAGAAAAAAATAATCCTTTGAAAGCATTGATTGATTTTAGACGAACTGATATTGTGATGTTGGAACCATTTACCAAAGGACTGATTTCAAAACTAAGAGGAACTGCCGAAGGACAATTAGAACTCACAGGTTCATTGAGCGAATTACATATCTTGGGAGATTTAAAAATTGAAAATGCAAAACTTCGTTTAGATTATTTGAACACTTTTTATAATGCAGATATTATCAAAGTGAATTTTACACACAACGAAATTAAAATCAAAGATGCTAATATTTTTGACCACAAAGACCATCCTGCGCGTCTGAATATGTCAGTTTTTCACGATAATTTCAAAGATTTTTATTTAGAAAGTAAAACTTATATTTATGATAATTTCCAATTTATGAATACGTCTATCAAAGACAATAGCGTGTTTTATGGAGAAGCCTATGGAAAAGGTACTGTTGCTATCAATGGTTTTTTGAATAATTTGGTAATGGATATTACGGTAAAAACACAAAGCGGTACAAAAATTATTATGCCAATGGACGGATTTGCAGAAGTTACAGACCAAAACTATGTGCAGTTTGTTCAAAAAGAAGTTAAAAAAGATACATTAGTCAAAAAAATAAATTTGGGTGGAATGAAACTCAATTTTAACCTTGATGTTACCAATGACGCAGAATTTGAAATCGTGTTTGATAAAAAAGCAGGGGACGTTTTGCAAGCAGTAGGGCGTGGAAATATTGAAATGAAAATTGATACGCAAGGTGATTTTGGTATGTTTGGTACTTATATTATTGATAAAGGAAAATACAGCGTAACTTTATTCAATTTTATTAGTAAAGTTTTTGCGATACGACAAGGTGGCACAATAAATTTTAATGGTGATTTGTATAATAGTCAATTAGATGTCAATGCGGCATACCAAAGAAATGTATCGATGCGACCTTTGTTTGAGGCAGAATTGCCCGATGTGCCACGTGAAGAACAAGCACGTGCTTATCCTGTGGCGGCAGTGATGAACCTAAAAGGCTCTTTGTTTGCTCCTGATATTAAATTAAATTTAGATGTCAATGATGCAAAAAGAGCCATTCCAAATGCTACTATTCGCTCCTCAGTAATGCAATTAGAAACTCGACTTTTGACAGACGAGCAAGAAAGAAACAAACAAGTTTTTAGTTTATTGATGATAGGACAATTAGCACCAAGGTCTGAATTTAGTGGCGTTGGAACAGCAGGAATTAGTAGTGTAAGCGAATTTATTACCAATCAATTAAGTAATTGGTTTTCTCAAATTGACCCAAATTTACAAGTAAATCTCAATATTGACCCTGCCAATGTAGGTATGTCCCAAGTGCGTGTGTCTTACAATTGGTTAGATGGAAGAATACGCATTACAAGAGATGGCGGTTTTGTCAATACTCGAAACCAAGCTGATTTTGCAAGCGTCATCGGAGATTGGACGTTAGAATATTTGTTAGGAAACACAGGAAGATATAGATTAAAAATGTATAATCGAACCAATCAAACCATCGCCAATGGTTTAAATTTGAATAGCCAAACTGCTATGTCGGCTGGGGTGAGTTTTGTGCAAACCGCAAGTTTTGACGGCATTTCAGAATTATTCAAATCAAAAAAACAAAGAGATGCGGAAGCAAAACAAATAGAAGAAGACCAGAAAAAAATTGTAGAAGATTTTAAAGGTGATGATATTTCAAAAATAAATAAACCCATAAAAATAGAAAAAAAAGAGATTTTTCCACTCAAACATAGAACTGATAATTATGCTCCCGAAGAAAACAAAATCGTAGAAAATCCAAAAAATAACCATAAAAATAATGGAAAAGACAACGAAGAAGATGATGAGGAACAACAAAAACCTAAAAAGGAAAAAGAAAAACCAAAAAATGCTGTTTTTCCAAGACCACATAAATTTGATGAAAAAATCAAATCATAACTTCGTTTTATTCTAAATTTTTACGTTTAAAATTGTTGAAAATAACCCAAACTTATCACATATTCTCGTGATAAACCTGAAGGATTTACTTCATTATTACGAACTTTAAGTCCGCTAACTAACCTAATACCATTCAAAACCGAAAATTTATATTCGAATGTATTTAACCAATTGACAATCAAACCCGCACTTCCCGTAGCACGTGTACGTACTCCGTTGGGATTTGTGAAAATATCTTCAGCAGTATGAAAAATATTTAACAAACCTGTATGCCAAGCAAACCTCGAAAATCTAAAACTTCTTTCAATTCTAAACATCACATCAGGCATACGCGTGAGGTTTTTTGCCACTGGATATTTTGAAAAATAATCAAATCTATCAGTATTCCTCCACACTCCCCACAAAAATTGATTTTCGTTTGGATTTTGTACCAATGGATATTGTAAACCTGTTGCGAACAGCCAATTT
>RDXZ01000014.1 GCA_004293265.1 Bacteroidota bacterium
TCGTTTACAAACCACCTTTAACAAGCAGTTAGTTGCTTCACTTCGTTCAGCAGGACAAAATAGGACATCTGCAACACCACGAAAAAATAACCTAAATAGGTACATTTTTTTATCTTCTAAATAAAAAAAATTGGTTTGGGAACTTTCTGTAAAAATTCAATGTTATAACATTGAATTTAAAACATATTCGAGTAAAGATGAATAGAAAAGATTTCTTTAAAAAAGCATTTTTAGGCATTGGAATTTTGGCTACTTCGCCAAGCAGTGCTAAAATCATTGATAATAATATCGATGAATTAAAAAAGTTAGAAGTGATAGGATTTAATCATTTGCCCAATACTCAATCTAATATTATGACAAATACAATTTTGCACAAAGCTGCCTCACGAGGCAACGCCAATCACGGTTGGTTACAGAGTTACCACTCTTTTAGTTTTGCTAACTATCATAATCCAGAGCGTATGCACTTTGGGGTATTGAGAGTTTTGAACGATGATACAGTGGCAGGTGGAATGGGTTTTAGCAAACATCCACACGATAATATGGAAATTATCAGTATTCCGTTGGAAGGTGATTTGGAGCATAAAGATAGTATGGGCAATGTAGCGATTATCAAAAATGGTGATATTCAAGTAATGAGTGCAGGAAGTGGATTAGCACATAGCGAAAAAAATAAAAACCATGATGCACCCGTAAAATTTCTTCAAATTTGGATATATCCAAAAGAAAAAAATGTAACGCCAAGATATGACCAAATCACGCTCAATGCAAACGATAGGCATAATAAATTACAACAAATTCTTTCTCCTAATAGTGATGATGAAGGAGTTTGGATACATCAAGATGCTTGGTTTCATCTCGGAAAATTTGATAAAAATATCGAAACTTCTTATCAAATTAAAAAAGAAGGCAATGGTTTATATGTTTTTGTATTGAGTGGAGAAGTAAATATCGAAAATCAAAACTTAGAACCAAGAGATGGTTTTGGGGTTTGGGATACAAAAGAAGTGAAGATTAAGGCAAATACTGAAACCGAGATTTTGTTGATGGAAGTGCCAATGAGCATCTAAAACAATACATAAAAAACTGCGAAATATTTTTTTATTTTGCAGTTTTTTTTGTTTTGTAATAAATTAGTTAGTGTAAAAATTTTGTATATTAATCAAAATGGCGAAATATTTGTTTTACGCCCTCGCTTGTGTCCCACAAGCGAATATTGTAACAAACGATTTTTATATCAACGACTACTGCTTGTGGGACACAAGCAGGGGCGAATTGTTTGCCTAAATACATATTTTTTTTTAATTTCAAATATATACAAAATTTTTACAGCAAGAATAATTATAAATAACAAACAAATTTAAAAAATAAATAAAATATTTTATAGAATATTTGGTAATACAAAATAAAGTATTTAACTTTGCACCGCAATTGCCTTAAATTGTGAAGCAGTTTATTTATTTTAAAACATTAAAAAACACTGATTTATGAAATCAAGATTAAAACGTTAAGCCCTAACACTCATACACAGCATTACTTTTTTAGATTAAAAAAGTGAATGACTATTGCTATTTTTAAGTAGAGTGTTTTTTTAATGTATAAGTCTAATAAAGGCAAGGGCAAATTGAATGCCCTTATTTTTTTGTATATATAGCAAAGTAAAAGTATAATGTCAATAGAAGAAAAAATCAAAAATTATTTAAACGAAATCATTGATAGTCAATATTTTGTAATCAATGTCATCTATAAAAAAACACGCAATAGCAACGGAAGTTTAAAAATATTGCTCGATGGTGATAAAGGAATAGGCATAGATGCGTGTGTAGAAACAAGCAGAAAATTAGGGGCTTGGTTAGACGAACAAGATTGGCTTACTGATGCGTATAATTTAGAAGTATCTTCACCAGGCGCGGATATGCCCTTAGAATTTTTAAGACAATTTTCGCAACATATTGGTAGAAGTTTAGAAATTACTACAAAAGATGAAAAAGTAATCGAAGCAAAATTATTGGAAGTGAAAGATGAGGAGAATAAAATTATGGTCTTACCAATAATAACTAAAAAAAGTAAAACAAAAGAAGAAATAACACCTGTAATTTTTGATTTTAACGAAATAAAAAAAGCAATTGTTATTATTTCATTCAAATAAATTAAATTAATATAAAAAATACGTAAGGTTTTTAGTTTTTACTTTTATTGATTTAAAAAAAAATTAAAACAAAAGTAAAAATTTTGCAACTATAAAAAATATGGCAAAGAAACAACAACCCGAAAAAGAAAGTAAACAACTCATTGAGTCTTTTGCAGAATTTGCAAAAATAAAAAATATTGAAAGTTCATTAATGATAAAACTATTGGAAGATGTTTTTCGTGCTATGATACGTAAAAAATATGACGACGATGATTCTAATTTTGATGTAATTATCAATACTGATGGAGGCGAATTAGAAATGCGCCAAAATTTGATAGTGGTTGCTGATGATGTAAATGTGAAGGCTTACGACCCACATAAACAAATTAAATTGGCTGATGCAAAAAAAATAGATAAAGATTGTGAAATCGGGGAAGAAGTAGCTTTAGACCTTCATTTAGAAGACTTTGGTAGGAGAGCCATTTTGATGGCACGCCAAACACTTATACAAAGAGCAAAAGATGTCGAAAAACTAAGTATTTATCAAAAATACAAAGATAGAGAAGGTGAATTGATAACGGTTTTGATTGACCAAGTGGTTGGAAAAGATGCCAAAGAAGTATATTGCAAAGATGAAGATTCACACGATTTGGTTTTGCCAAGATTGCATCAAATTCCAAGAGATAGATTTAAAAAAGGTGATAATATTAGAGCAGTTATCGAAAAAGTAGATTTTATTAATGGAACACCCAAAATCATACTTTCTCGTACTTCTCCTGTTTTTTTAAGAAGATTGTTTGAAACTGAAATTCCTGAGGTAATAGATGGAATTATTGTGATTAAAAATGTGGTAAGAGAACCGGGTGAAAGAGCAAAAATTTCAGTAGAAACTTATGATGATAGAATTGACCCTGTGGGCGCGTGTGTAGGCACAAAAGGTTCTCGTATTCATAGTATTGTCAAAGAATTGAATAACGAAAACATTGATGTTATTAATTATACCGAAAATTTAGAGTTATATATTTCACGTGCATTAAGTCCTGCAAAAATCACAAGCATTATTATTGAGGACAAAAGCCGCGTTTCTGTATATATGAAGCCAGACCAAGTTTCTTGGGCAATTGGTAGAAGTGGATATAATATTCGCTTGGCAGGTAAATTGGTTGGAATGGAAATTGACGTTTTTAGAGATGACCAAGAATTGGACGAGGAAGAGGAAGATGTGGAATTGACCGAATTTTCTGATGAAATCGAAGAATGGGTAATTGAAGAATTACGCAAAGTTGGATTGGATACTGCAAAAAGAGTAATAGAATTTGGAAAAGATTTATTACTCAAACGCACCGAGTTGGAAGAAGAACAAATTGATGATATATTAGAATTACTTAAAAAAGAGTTCGAATAAACCTTAGATTTGTTTATCATGGTAAAAAAAATAATTGTAAAAAAAAACTTCTTCCTATTTTCTGGTTGAAGTATCACAACTTAAAAAAAAATATTTTATAAAAAAAAATAAAATGGCAGACGAAAAAATGATAAAACTTAGTCAAGTTACTCGCGAACTAAACGTGGGAACGGGGACTATCGTTGAAAAATTAGCCGCTAAAAATATTCACATTGAAAATAATGCGAATGCTAAAATCTCTGTTCAACAATTTAAAATGGTTGCAACAGAATTAGGCAAACCATTCAATGAAGAACATTGGAACAAAAAAGAAGTGAACAATAATCATATAAGTTCACAACCTAAAACTAACGACTCTACTCAAAAAGATTCGTCTGCAAAAAATATGGAATCTAATCAAAAAGATTCACAAGATAAACCTGTTGTGGTAGAAGTAAAAAATAATACAGAAATAAAAAATACATCTGTTGTTGATAATAATGCCAAAAAAGAACCCGAACTTATCAAAGGACACGGACAAGCTTTTACGGTAGTAGGTAAAATTGATTTGGCTGACCAACCTAAAAACCAAAAAACAGGATACGGACACGGAAGTAATTACAAACGTGATGACAACAAAAATAATCAAAATAAACCAAAAAGTCAAGAAACTAACAACACGCATAATCAACCTAAAAAATATGATAATAACGACAATCAAAATCGTAATAATCAAACAAAACAAGGAGATAATGCAGTAAAAAAAGATTTTACCCAAAATCAAAATAATTTTAATAAGAACAATCAAAATATGGCTGAAAAAAAACAGCACAACGAACCAAAAATTCAAAACAAAGATAATTCTTTCAAAAAAGAAGAAAAAAACTCTTTCCCAAAAACTGAAAAAGTAACTCCTGCTATTGTTGTTACCGAAAATAATGATGAAATAGCAGAATCAAAAATTCCTATCGAACTTATCAAAGCAAGAGGCGAAACTTTATCAGGACTAAAAGTTTTAGGTAAAATTGAATTGCCTGTAGAGAAAAAATTTGGTAGTAGAGGAGGAAATAATAGCAATAGTAACAACAACAATGATGGCGATAAGAAAAAACGCAGACGCAAAAAACGCAGACGCGAAGCAGAAGCATCTTCATCAGGGGCAGTAACAACTACCCCAAATACAAATAATAATCAAAATAGTTCCGCAACCACAGGTGCGAATACAGGAACTTCTACGAACAATAACCAAAATCGTAATAACCAAAATCGTAACTATAATAATAACGGAAATAATCAAAACCGCAACAATAACAGCGGAAACAATTATCAAAACCGTAATAATAATAATACTCAAGGACAAGGGACTAATAATACAACAAACCAAGCAGGCACTAATACTCAAAATCAAGGGACTAACACTAACCAAAATACTGGTGGAAGTAACCAAAACCGCACTAACAATAACCAAAATACTGGCGGAAATAATCAAAACCGTACTAACAACAATAGCGGAAATAACCAAAACCGTACTAATAATAACAACGGAAATAACCAAAATAGAAGCAATAACAATAATAATACAAATCGTAATAACAATAATCAGAACAAAAAACCTGCAACTGTTGCTACGGCTGAACTAACAGAAAAACAAATTCAGGAGCAAATCAAAGCGACCTTAGCAAAAATTGGTAGCAAAACTGCTAAAAATCCAAGACAAGGACGTAGAACAAAAGAAGCAAGGCACAAAGAAAAAGAAGCTTCAAAAGAAGTTGTAGATACTAAAATCATCAAAGTAGCAGAATTTGTTTCTGCCAATGATTTAGCAACTATGATGAATATTAGTGCAACACAAGTTATTTCTACTTGTTTGGCAATGGGAATTTTTGTATCTATCAATCAAAGATTAGACGCTGAATTATTAGATATTATTGCCGATGAGTTTGGGTATAAAGTTGAATTTGTCAATGCACTCGAACAAGAAAAAGAAGCCGCCGCAGAAGAAAAAGACGATGAAAGTAGTTTGGTAGAACGCGCTCCTATTGTTACAATTATGGGACACGTCGATCACGGAAAAACATCTCTTTTGGATTATATTCGTAAAACAAATATTGTCAGTGGTGAAAGTGGTGGTATTACACAACACATTGGAGCGTATAATGTAGTAGCAAAAACTGAAAAAGGTGAGAGAATGATTACGTTTTTGGATACTCCGGGACACGAAGCGTTTACTGCTATGCGTGCAAGAGGGGCAAAAATGACTGATATTGTTGTGTTGGTTGTTGCCGCTGATGATAATGTAATGCCTCAAACTGAAGAAGCCATTAGCCACGCCAGAGAAGCAGGTGTGCCGATTATTGTTGCGGTCAATAAAATTGATAGAGAAGGTGCTAATCCTGAAAAAATCAGACAAGAGTTAGCTGGAAAAGATGTATTAGTAGAAAGTTGGGGAGGTACATACCAAGACCAAGATATTTCTGCCAAAAAAGGTATCGGTATTGATGTGCTTTTGGAAAAAATAACTATTCAAGCTGATATGTTAGAATTGAAAGCCAATCCAAATAGAAGAGCCAAAGGAACTGTAATTGAAGCATCTTTGGATAAAGGAAAAGGTTTTGTTACGAATATTATGGTGCAAACGGGTACGATGCGTGTAGGTGATATTATTTTAGTCGGTTCGCATTACGGAAAAGTAAGGGCAATGATTAATTACAAAGGTGAAAAAATAACTACCGCAGGTCCTTCTGTTCCTGTGCAAGTGTTGGGCTTAAGTGGCGCACCACAAGCAGGCGATACAGTGAAAGTAATGGAAAACGAAAGAGAAGCAAGAGAAATTGCCACTCGCCGCGAACAATTATTGAGAGAGCAAAGTATTCGTTCTACAAGAGGTTTGACTTTGGAAGAAATCGGAAGAAGAAGAGCATTAGGAAACTTTAAAGAACTTAAACTTATCGTAAAAGGTGATGTTGATGGTTCGGTAGAGGCTCTTTCTGATTCTTTATTAAACCTTTCTACACAAGAAATTGAAGTAAAAATTATTCATAAAGGAGTAGGACAAATTACTGAAACAGATATTAACTTAGCCGCCGCTTCGGAAGCAATTATTATCGGTTTTCAAGTAAGACCATCTAATACTTCACGTGCATTGGCAGAAAAAGAAAAAGTACAAATTAAATTATATTCTGTTATTTATGCCGCCATTGAAGAACTCAAAGACGCAATGGAAGGAATGTTAGCACCTAAATTTGAAGAAATAATTACGGCTAATGTAGAAGTAAGAGATGTATTTAAAATTTCAAAAGTAGGTACGATTGCTGGTTGTTATGTGTTGGAAGGTCCTATCAAACGTCAAAATAAAGTACGCTTAATTCGTGAGAGTATTGTAGTTTTTGATGGTGAAATTGCGGCACTAAAACATTTCAAACAAGATGTAAACGAAATGAGAACATCTTTTGAGTGTGGTATTAGCCTTAAAAATTGTAATGATATTCGTGTAGGTGATATTATTGAAGCCTACGAACAACGAGAAATCAAAAGAACGTTGGCATAAAAAATAATTATCGGTTATAAAAAAAATCTGTTGTTGCTTGTAGAAATACACGCAACAACAGATTTTTTTATTTATTATGATTAGGAACATCTAAAAGTGTGTTCAAATCTATTTCTAATACATCAGGCAACAATATAACTTTCCAAAAGTTAAAAACTTTTGGAAAGTTGCTAATAATTTTGAAAAATAATATTTCCCCAATCTTTCACACACTCACGCAATTCATCAGTAGGATTTTTACCTATATAAATTTTACAATATTTGAGATTTTTTAATTCTTTAGGCAGAGATTTGAATTGATTATTAGCCAAATTCAAATTTTGTAATTTTTTTAATTGTCCTATTTCTTGGTTTAAAGTAGTCAGTTGATTGTTTTCCAAATACAATTCTTTTAAATTTTTTAAATTGCTAATTTCTTTTGGAAAAGTAGTTAATTGGTTATAACCCAAATATAAATATCGTAATTTTTCTAAATTTCCTATTTCACTTGGCAAAGTAGTCAATTGATTATCATATAAATTCAAATTTTGTAAATTTTCTAAATTCCCAATTTCTTGGGGTAAAGTAGTCAATTGATTGTATCTTAAATATAAATATTGTAAATCTTTTAATTTTCCAATTTCTTTTGGTAAAATACTCAATTGATTGCTATTCAAAATCAAACTTTCTACATTGACAAATAAACCAATACTGGCAGACAATTCTGTAATATTTTTATAAGATAAATCCAAATTATCAATATCTTTCAAAAATTTTCTATTATCTTCAGGAGTATATTTCGCAAGAAAAGACATCAATTCCTTATAATCTTCCACACTACAATTAAAATACTTTTCAAATTCCTCTTGATAATGTTGTGCTAATGTGATTCCTAATTCAAAAGTGCTTTCATTGTCTAAAAGCAATACAAGATTTTCAAATTCTGTGTTTTCCATAGTTTTTTAAAAAGATTAATCTTCCTTAAAATCTGAATAATAAATATTTTCCCAATCTTTCACATACTCACGTAATTCATCAGTAGGTTTTTCGCCTATATAAATTTAGAAAAATATCTCAAAAAGTACAGAACTTTCCAAAAGTTTTTAACTTTTGGAAAGTTGCTAATAATCTTGAAAAATAATATTTTCCCAATCTTTCACATACTCACGCAATTCATTAGTAGGATTTTTACCTATATAAATTTGGCAATTTTTGAGATTTTTTAATTCATCAGGCAAAGAAATAAGAGGATTATTGTATAAAAATAAGTGTTGTAATTTTTTTAGCCCTACAATTTTTTGAGGTAAATTAGCCAATTGATTAGAAGATAAATTCAAATATTTTAAATTTTTTAATTGCCCAATTTCTTTCGGTAAAGTAGTGGATTGGTTGTAAGATAAATCTAATTTTTGTAGTTTTTTTAATTCTTTTAGTTCCTTTGGTAAAGCATTTAGTTGATTGCTATATAAAATTAACTCTTTTAGATTTTTTAATGTCCCAATCTCTTTTGATAAAGTGATAAATCTATTAGAAGATAAATTTAAAGTTTGTAAGTTTTTTAGTTCTCCGATTGTTTCTGGTAAAAAAAACAATTGATTATTTTGCAAATTTAAAGTGTGTAAATTTTTTAATTCTCCGATTGTTTCTGGTAAAAAAGTTAATTGATTCCAAGATAGTTCTAAAGTTTTTAAATTTGTTGATGTTTTTATTTCTGGTGGCAAAATACTTAATTGATTATAAGATAAATCCAAATTTTGTAAGTTTTCTAATCCTTCTATTTCTTTTGGTAAAAAAGTTAATTTGTTCCAGACTGATTCTAAATTTCTCAATTTTTTTAATTTTCCAATTTCATCAGGTAAATTGGAAAATTGATTATGAGATAAACCTAAACTTTCTAAATTTTTTAATTGTCCAATTTCTTGAGGTAAAGTAGTGAATTGATTTTTTTGCAAATACAAATTTTTTAATTTTTTTAACTTTCCTATTTCTTTTGGCAAATTAGTCAATTGATTATTTTCCAAATTCAAATTTTGTAAATTTTGTAATTTTCCTATTTCTTTTGGTAAAGTAGTCAATTGGTTGTAAAATAAATATAATTTTTTTAATTTTTTTAAGTTATCTATTTCTTGTGGTAAATTAGTCAATTGATTACTACTCAAATTCAAATCTTGCAAATTTTCTAAATTCCCAATTTCTTGTGGTAAATTAGTCAATTGATTACTATTCAAATTCAAATCTTGTAAATTTTCTAAATTCCCAATTACTTTGGGTAAAATAGTCAATTGATTACTACTCAAATTTAATTCTTGTAAATTTTCTAAATTCCCAATTTCTTCAGGCAAAGTAGTCAATCGATTACTATTCAAATGCAATGCTTGTAATTTTTTTAATTCCCCAATTTCTTTTGGTAAATTAGTCAATTGGCTATTATACAAATTCAAATCTTGTAAATTGACAAGCAAACCAATGCTGGCAGGCAACTCTGTAATATTTTTGTAAGATAAATCTAATCTTTCAATATCTTTCAAAGGTTTTCCAATGTTTTTAGTATCGTGTCTTGAAATAAAAGACATCAATGCCTTATAATCTTCCACACTACAATTAAAATACTTTTCAAACGCCTCTTGATAATGTTGTGCTAAGGTGATGCCTAATTCAAAAGTGCTTTCATTGTCTAAAAGCAATATAAGATTTTCAAATTCTGTGTTTTCCATAGTTTTTTAAAAAGATTAATCTTCCTCAAAATCTGAATAATAAATATTTTCCCAATCTTTCACACACTCACGCAATTCATCAGTAGGTTCTTCACCTACGCATATTTTACAATTTTTGAGATTTCGTAATTCATTGGGTAGAGAAATAAGAGGATTATTATCTAAATATAAATCTCGTAAATTTTTTAATTCTCCAATTTCTTTGGGTAAAGTTATAAAACGATTGCAAGATAAGTTAAAATATAATAAATTTTTTAATTTTTTAATTTTTTTTGGCAAAGAAACTAATTGATTACCATATAAATCTAAGGTTTGTAAATTTTTTAATCCTTCAATTTCCTGTGGTAGAATGGTTAACTGATTGTAAGATAAGTCTAAATATTGCAAAGCTTTTAATTTTCCGATTTGTTGGTGCAAAGTAGTCAATTGATTCTCCTTTAAATACAGCATTTGTAAATTTTCTAATGCTGAAATTTCTTTGGGTAGCGTACTCAATTGATTGTAAGATAAATTGAAATACAATAATTTTTTCAACTTTTTAATTCCTGTTGGCAAATTAGTCAAGTGGTTTTTATTCAAATACATAGTTTTTAAATTAGAAAATAATCCAATGTTGGTAGGTAAATCTATAAGATTTTTACGGAACAAATCTAATCTTTCAATATCTTTCAAAGGTTTTCCAATGTTTTTAGTATCGTGTCTTGAAATAAAAGACATCAATGCCTTATAATCTTCCACGCTACAATTAAAATACTTTTCAAACTCCTCTTGATAATGCTGTGCTAAGGTGATTCCTAATTCAAAAGTACTTTCATTGTCTAAAAGCAATATAAGATTTTCAAATTCTGTGTTTTCCATAGTTTTTTAAAAAGTGAATTAGTTACTGTAAAATTTCGTATATTAATTAAAAATGGCGAAATATTTGATTGCAGGGGCGAGGCTTGTCCTCGTCCTGTTTGTGTGAAGGGCGAAAACAAGCCTCGTTTCTACAATCGTTTTTTTTGTGTAGATATATATTTTTCTTAAAATTTCAAATAAATAACAAAATTTTTACAGCAAGTAATTTTTTTGTTTTTTTACTCTTTTCCAAACATTTGGTTTTCGACTAATAAAATAAGAATATGGATAATTTTGATATGTATTTCTTGAATCCTATCTGCAAATTTTCCACCTTTTACTCTAACTTCTACATCAGCCAAAGGGGCTAATTTTCCGCCATCTTTGCCTGTCAAAGCAACAACTTTGATACCTTTTTGCTTCGCTACTTCGGCGGCACGCAAAATATTTGCCGAGTTTCCGCTGGTGCTTAATGCAAACAAAACATCACCTTTTTGCCCCAATGCTTCCAAATAACGTGCAAAAATTTCATTATATCCAAAATCATTGCCTACACAAGTAATGTGACTTGGGTCAGAAATGGCTAACGCAGGCAAGGCTGGGCGGTTTTCACGATATTTTCCACTCAATTCTTCTGCAAAGTGCATCGCATCACAATGTGAACCACCATTTCCACACGAAATAATTTTATTGCCATTTTTGATAGCATTGACTAAAACATCAGCCACCGCTTTGATTTGTTTTATATTATCAGCATTTGTTGAAAATTCGTGTAAAACTTTCGTTGATTCCTCTAATTCATTTTGAATTAATATTTCTAAATTATTTTGCATTTTTTTTTAATGATTTATGGTTCTACTAAGATTTATACGGAAAATAAAAAACGTAGCACATACTTTTAGTATGTCCACACACTAAAAGTGTGCTATACAGTTGCTCAATAGAAAAATCGTATAAATCTTAGTAGAACCTGATTTATTAAACAGGCTTTTAATTTATTAAAGCCAATATTTTTATATTTTGTAACTAAATAAGTACAAAATTAAACAAAAGTATATAAAAAACAAACAATAATTCAAAATATTTATTTATCAATATTTTTATTTTTTTCAAAAGAAATAATTTCAAAATCAAATTCATTTTTTTCGTTTTTTTCTTGCACTTGAATTGTTTTTTGGGTAAATAAATTCACTTCAAAATCAGGAAAAATAGTATCACCTGCTACATTTGCCTTTACTTTTGTAATCAATAAATCTGTAGCGATTGGTAAAAACAATTCATAAATTTGTTTTCCACCAATGATAAATAAATTTTTTATATTTTGTTTTTGGGCTTCTTCAAGGATATTTTCTACTTGATGAAAAATTTTTGTAGTATAAATATTTTCATTATTTGTATTTATATGCTCAATCAAAAAATCTTTTTGTGTAGTCAAAATCCAATTATTACGATTTGGTAAAGGTTTTTTTAAAGAATCAAAAGTTTTTCTTCCCATCACAATCGTTTGATAAGTAGTTTGGGCTTTAAAAAATTGCATATCCGTAGAAAGTTTCCAAGGAATTTGATTGTTGATGCCAATGATTTTATTTTCTGACATCGCAACTATAATTGTAATTTGCATATAAATTTTATTTGCTTAAAAATAAATAATCAAGATAAATAGTAACTATTTAGGTTATTTTGGTATTTTGGTGCAAGCGTGGACGCTTGCACGAAGTTCAAAATAATAACTTTATGACTATACCTAAATAGTTACGATAAATAATCACATTTTTCATAAAATAAAAAAAACTCAAAAATTATATAAATTTTTGAGTTTTTTGTGGTGATGGACGGGATCGAACCGCCGACACAAGGATTTTCAGTCCTTTGCTCTACCGACTGAGCTACATCACCTTTTTTTTTGTGTGTGCAAAGGTGGAGATTTATTTTTAAATATCCAAATTTTTTTTCATTTATTTTTTATTTTTTTTAAAATATTTTAAAATATTTTAAAAATCAACGAAAAATGGTGAGAAATTCCCAATAAATGTCTTGGTTGCAAAGCATAATCAAATATCCATTTTTTACTTTTCCAGCCCAAGCCTGCGCTCCAAACCGAAGGTTCTGGCGAAAATCCTGTTCTAATACACCAATTTTTTCTCCATTCGTACTCAATTCCCATTCTGAACAAAGGTAAAAAACGTAAATCTTTTTCTATTTCGGTAGCAATTTTGATATTTTCTAAAGGTTCATACAAAATTCCTGCTCGCATAATTGTCGGAATACGCAAATTTGCCCCATAATCTGAACTGAGTTCTGTATTATTCAAATTAGAAACAAAACCTGCAATATACCAATTTTTATGTACTCGAACTTGGCTTCCTACGTCTATGCTAATGTTTCCACGCGTACCTAATTGTTGATAATATTGTTGAATATAATTGATTCTGATACCTATTCCTGCATTTTCGATATTGATTCCGTATCCTATTCCTATTTTTAGTTCGTGATATAGGTTATCACCAAATTTTTCGATGCCTAATCCGATTGTTCCTAATTTTTTTGGATTTGATTTATCTTTTTTATTTTCTAACTGATGCACATAACCTGCGGCTATGGTTTGAAAAGCATTGGTTTGAAATCGAGAAGTGTAGGCAATCATCGCCTCTTTTTGTTTTAATTTTCCTAATTGCCCTATGTTATTAAAAATTGCCCAAGAATCTGTAATAGTTGTCTGAATTTGTCCCATTCCTTGCGACCTTGCCCCAATAGACAAAGGCTCAAATTGGGCTAATAATAAATATTTTCCAAAAAATAAATGGATAAAAATCAAACAAAAAAAGGGCTTCATATTATTTTTTTTTATTTATAAACCATTAAAAACATAAAAAGTTATCAAAAGTAAAAAAAAATTGAACATATTTGAAATAAAAATTGTTTTCTAAACATAATATAAAAAAATTATGAGTACAAAAGGACGTGTATTGGTGGCAATGAGTGGTGGTATTGATAGCTCACTCGCCGCAGTTTTGTTGCACGAGCAAGGATATGAAGTAGTAGGAATGACAATGAAAACGTGGGACTATGCCTCATCAGGTGGAACAAAAAAAGAAACAGGTTGTTGTAGTTTAGATTCTATCAATGATGCTCGAAATATTGCAGTTCAATTGGGTTTCCCACATTATATATTGGATATTAGAAATGAATTTGGGGACTATGTAATAGACCATTTTACAAGCGAATACATTGCAGGACGCACACCTAATCCATGTGTTTTGTGTAATACGCATATCAAATGGGACGCTTTGTTACAACGAGCAGATAAATTAAATTGTGATTTTATTGCCACAGGACATTATGCAAAAGTGCGTCACGAAAATGGTAGATATGTCATCTCCAAAGGTTTAGATGAAAACAAAGACCAATCGTATGCACTTTGGGGCGTTTTGCAAGAAAGTTTGAGCAGAACAATTTTTCCCTTAGGAAACTTACATAAAAAAGAAATTTATGAAATGGCAACCCAAAAAGGTTTTGTAGAATTGGTCAATAAATCTGAATCTTACGAAATTTGTTTTATTCCTGATAATGATTACAGAAGTTTTTTGAGAAGGCGCGTGCCAACTTTGGAGGAAGAAGTAAAAAATGGTGATTTTGTACTCGAAGACGGAACTGTGATTGGTAAACACGAAGGCTATCCTTTTTATACTATCGGACAAAGAAAAGGTTTAGGAATTAGTGTCGGTTATCCAATTTTTGTTACTGCGATTGATAAAGTCAATAATCGTGTCGTGTTAGGTACACAACATCAATTAGCCCGAAATGCTATGAAAGTTTCACAACTTAATTTATCAAAATATGAAAATATAAAAGATAAAAAAATAGAAACTATCACAAAAATCAGATACAATGACGATGGCACACCTGCTTTAATTTTTCAAGAAGATAACAGCATTATAGTCAATTTTCACGAGCCTGTTTTTGCTATCGCACCGGGTCAGGCGGCTGTTTTTTATGAAGGTGATGATGTGTTGGGTGGAGGTTGGATAATGGAAAGTTTTAATCAAAATTAAAATTTTTTTTAGAAATTGTGTTATAAAACTTTCCTTTAAAAGTTATATTTTGTTGGAAAAATATCAATTGTATGAAGCCTTGAGAGTTTTAAAAACTTTCAAGGCTTCAATTATAAAACTAATATTGATTGTCTATTCGTGGCAAACTCCTTGTAACATTTCTTTTGATTTTTTATAGCCTAACTCTAATGCTTTTCGCCAAGCTTTGCAAGCCTCATCTTGTTCGCCTTGTGCAAACTTTGCGTTGCCGATACCAAAATAAGCTTGTCCATTTTTGGTATCTAACTGAATTGCTTTTTCAAAATCAAGGAGTGCATTTTGGTAATCTCTTTTTTCTAATTTTTGTTCTCCATTTTTAATAAAATCTTTGGCAGAATTTGGGTTTTTGAGTTTTTTCTTTTCTTCTTTTTCAACTATTTTAGTACTACTATTACATTTATTTTTGACGGCTTCGCTGGCAAGTGCGTGTCCTTTTCCTGCCGCCATTTTCCAAAACTTACAAGCATCTTCTTTTTTATTTTGTATTTCTCTGATACTTCCTAATAAAAAATGTGTATCAGGTGCATCAGGTTTGAGTTTTAAAGATTTTTGTGCGTCTTGTTCTGCTTGGTTTATTTTTCTTAAATCTAAATACAAAAAACCACGACTGATATAAGGAGCGGCATCGTTTGGTTCGTTTTTAATAGCAATATTATAATATTTCATTGCTTCTTCGCTTTCTGCCAATAAATAATAAATATTACCTAAATTATGTGCGGCTTTGGCAAATTTTGGATTGATTTTGAGTGCTTTTTGATAACTTTCGATAGCATCATCATATTTTTGTGCCTTAAAATGTTGATTGCCTGTATTAAAATATTCTTGTTCGGTTTGAGCAAATAAAACGATATTTGTCATAAAAAACATCATCAAAACTGAAAAAAAATTAATTTTTTTTGTCATATTATTTTATTTTTTATTTTGGATAAAATCAAAACTATCAATAGACTTCCTGCGAAATTACCTTTTCCCTCTCTCAAAGTGGAGAGAGGGCAGGGAGTGAGGCTTAAAAAAACAATTTCGCAGGAAGTCTAATGTTATTTTGGTGCAAGCGCGGAGGTTTGCACGAAGTTCAATAAAATCAAAACTATCAATTCCATTTTACTAATTCTGCTACTTGTGATTTTAGTTTTTTTTCTGTTTGTAAAGCTTTTACAAATAAAATTTCGTCTTCAATTTTTGCGTGAATTTTCAAATCTTTTTCTAATTCTTGTAATTCTAAAATGATTACTTTCATCAAAATAGAACATTGAGCAGGAATTTGATAATTTTTAGTGAGTTCTCTAATTCCTTTCATTTCGTCATCATGTGTGTTATGCTCAAGAGCAAAAAATTGAATCGATTTATGTTCAATTTTTTTATAAATTTTATTTAATTTTGTTGGATTTTTTTGTCCTTCATCTAACAACAAAATATGTTGAAAAAGTGTATCTTCTTCTTCGTGAATATGATGAATAAAATCTTCTCTCAACAAAGGAAAAAGCATTTGCAAATCACGTATCAGGCTTATATTTTCATCATTTTGAGTAGGCAAAGCCTCAATTAAATTAGAAATATATGGAAATTGATATTTGATAAACCAATGATGAGATGACCTTAAATATTGCACTAAAACATCTAAATTATATTCTGCAATTTTTTTGGGTGGTGTCAATCTTTTAGAAATCTCCTCCAATTTATTAGATAAATAACCAAAGTTAATATGTAATTCTTGACAAATCTGTTCGATATCATATTCCAAACAATCATAAAATTTATAACCTATATGATGCAAAACGTTTGCCCAAATAAAATTTTCGCTCACTAAATCTTTTATTTTTTCCATATCACAGATTTTTTTTTGCAAATATACAATTTTTGAATTATATTTAAAATTAAAAACGAAAAAATACTTTGTTTAGTTTATCTTTTTTATTTATATTTGCGGAATATTTTTTTTTGAATAATTTTTTATAAATGGCTTTTATTACTTTTTTGTGTCCAATACGCAATCGGAACATTGATTTTTTAGTCGAATCTTTATCTAATCAAACCGAAAAAGATTTTATTTTGATGTTGATTAATGATAGCAGTGATGATATTTATACTACAAAATACAAAAAATTTGCCGAACAATACGATTTTATTAATTATGTAGAAATTGCTAACAACACAAAAAAAATTTGGAACAAAGCACTTGTTTTGAATCAAGGTATTTTGTTAGTAAAAACCGAAAATTTAATTATTACTGACGCAGATTTATATTTTGAAAAAGATTTTTTTAGATTATTAAAACAAAATTATAAACAAAATAAGCCTTATGTGTGTGTATTCAGACGTTTATTGACCAAAAAAGACAATGAATTATACTTGAAAAATAATCAAAACTATCAATATAAAAAAATTATTCCTCATCTTACCCCCAATATTCTTGTTGCAAAAACTTCATTTTTTATAGAAATAGGTGGTTATGACACTTTTTTTAGAATTTGGGGACGTGAAGACAATGAATTTTATAATGCTATTCGAAAAAAAAATATAGAGGTGGAAGTAATCGATTTTGAAGAAGCAGCTATTTATCATTTATGGCATCAATTAGAAAATTTAGATTTGCCTGAAAATTGGTTATATGTCCTTCAAACACGCGAACAACAAAGTTTAGCCTTAGAAAAAAGACCTAATTTTTTGAAAGAGGAAGTGCCAAGTTTTCATCATTTTTCATCTTATCCTATTGCTTTTGAATACCCATTGTGTTTTCAAATCAATTATATTTATCATTATTGGCAACAATTAAAAGAAGGAGAAATATTTTATATGAAACAAAATTTTGATTATGTTGAAATCAAAAAAGAAAAAAAAATAAGTATTTTTTTAGGTTTTTTAAATAAATGTCTGCAAAAATTAAAACTAAATTATAGAATAATTCCGATAGAAAAATATCAAAAAAAAAGAATGGATTTTAAAGAAGCAAAAGATTTTATTTCTTATTTTATTTTGATGCAAGAAAAATATATCAAAGATTATGAAGTTAATTTTGATGAAAAAAAATTAGAAATCGAATGGAAAATGATAAAAAAATAGTTACTATTTTTTTTGATTATTTGCTAAATATTTTATAACTTTGCGTGTGTATAAATAAAAAGAAATAAAAAATAATTCAATGATAACTTTAAAAATAGGCGATAAAGCACCCGCTTTTGTTTCAAAAGACGAAAAAGGCAACGAAATTAACCTCGAAAAATATATCGGACAAAAGGTAATTTTGTATTTTTATCCCAAAGATAATACCTCAGGCTGTACTGCGCAAGCGTGTGATTTGAGAGATAATTATGCTGATTTGCAACAAAAAGGCTATGTAGTTTTGGGAGTAAGTTCGGATAATGAAAAATCTCACCAAAAATTTATCGACAAATTTGAACTGCCTTTTACGTTAGTGGCTGATGTAGATAAATCTGTTCACGAATTATACGGCGTTTGGCAAGAAAAATCTATGTATGGAAAAAAATATATGGGAACTGCTCGCACTACTTTTGTCATTGATGAAAAAGGAATGATTATAAATATTATCGAAAAAGTAAAAACTGCTACACATACCACACAAATTTTAGGATAATGAAATATTTTTTTGTTTTATTTTTATGGATTGTTGTGTCAATGCCGATTTTCGCACAAGAACTCAATTGTGCCGTAACCGTAGATGCCACTCGTTTGAATACTGCTCAGGTATCAGAAAAAGCAATTTTTGTCAATTTAGAAAAAAATATCCGTCAATTTATGATTGATAGAGAATGGACTACTGACCAATTCAAAAGAGGGGTAGAGCAAATTACTTGTAAAATTTTGATTACAGTAACAGAAGCTCCTTCACAAAATTCGTTTAAAGCAACAGCACAATTGGTTTCTTCGCGTCCTGTTTATGGTACAAATTACGAAAGTCCTTTGTTAAATTTTAATGATAGAAGTTTTAACTTTGATTATGTAACTGACCAACCTTTGATTTTTAATGACAATAATTTTACTACCAATCTTACATCGGTTTTGGCTTTTTATGCGTATTCGGTGTTGGCATTAGATTATGATAGTTTTTCGAGAGGTGGAGGCAATCCTTACATTGAAAAAATGTTTAATGTAGTCAATGTTGCGCAAGCAAGTGGTGATGAAGGCTGGTCAAAAACGCAAAATCAAGTCAATAGATATTGGTTGGCTGAAAATTTACAAAATCAAATAATGACTCCTTTTCGTGAAGGTTTGTATGATTATCATAGAAAAGGAATGGATTTATTGCTGACCAAACCAGATGAAGCCCGCAATAATATTGTCAAAAGTTTGGAAGCATTAAAAGAAGTCAATCGTTTGAAACCTTCCTCAACATTGTTAAATGTATATTTTGACGCAAAAAATAGAGAAATTGTAGATATATTCAGAGAATCAAGTGCTGAATTAAAACAAAAAGTAAGATTGATTGTGGTTAATTTAGACCCTGCCAATGCGATTAAATATGATGTTTTAGCAAATTGATTTAAAAAAATATACATAAAAAAATTGAAATTTCATTTAGTTTTAGCGTTCCAAAAAAATAATAAAAAAAAGAACCTCATACAAAGGTATAAGTTTCTGTTATACTCCACAAAAATTAGAAAATGTGTTATTTTGAATGATATTTTTTGAAAATATTTTTGTTAAAAATGATTTTTATTTTTATTTTTTATAAAAAAAATACAAAAAAATATAAAAATAATCATATAAAAACTAAATAAGATATAAAAATATCAAGTTTTTGTTATATTTTTCATAAAAATATATTAGTTTTGCAAGGTAATTGCAAATAATATTTTTTGACATCAAAAAAAATATTTATGTTCTATTCAAAAAAAGTATTATGAAAAATATATTCCTATCCACTTGTCTTTTAGTTTGTTTTTCTTGTTGTGTATTGTCTAATTTACAAGCATTTGATTTAAGAAAAGAACTTATTATCTCAAAAGATTCTTTAAAAAAAGATTCCATTTCTTATCTACTTAAAAATTTTATTCCTACACTCGACGTAGAAATGATAAAAGATAGATTAGCTTGTAGCCAAAAACAAATTAAACTCACTTATGCACCTGATGTACAAAAATGGATACATTTTTATACAGTCAAACAAAGAAATTATACCAAAACTATTTTAGAAAAAAGTAGCTTTTATTTTCCTATTTTTGAAGAAGTTTTGAAAAAAAATAATATGCCTGATGAACTTAAATATTTATCTATTGTTGAATCAGCCCTTACTCCCAATGCAGCATCTTGGGCGGCGGCAGTAGGTTTATGGCAATTTATTCCTTCTACAGGCAAAAGATTTGGACTACACCAAGACGCTTTTATAGATGAAAGAATGGACTTATACAAATCTACACAAGCCGCTTGCGATTATTTGAAATATTTATATAATTATTTTGGAGATTGGCAATTAGCCTTAGCCGCTTATAATTGCGGAGAAGGTCGTGTGGCGTGGGCGGTCAAACAAGCAGGTGGAAAAGGAGCAGATTTTTGGAAAATTTATAATTTTTTACCTCTCGAAACACGCGGGTACGTTCCTGCCTTCATAGGTGTTACGTATGCAATGAGTTATCACAAAGAACATTTTATTTTTGCAGAAAACGAAATGACTTTTATTCCTTCTGATACAATTCACGTTAATCAATTTGTAAGCCTTGACGAATTTGCCAAACAAATTGAAGTACCTAAAGAAGAATTAGAAAAATTAAATCCACACTTGAAACGCAAAGCAGTTCCTGCTTATTCGAAAAACTACCCAATTCGTTATCCAACGCGTAAAAAACAACATTTAGCCTCTAATCGTCATGCTATTTTACAAGCCTCTGCACGTGCAAGTCGCAAAGATTTACCTTATAATTTTTATCAAAATACTGCACCTGTCGTTCCTGTTTCAAAAAATCCAAAACCAGATGCGAATACTTTGGCTACTACCACAAAAGACAAAATAAAAATTACACATAAAGTTGCTTATGGCGAGTCATTGGGTTTGATTGCGATGAAATATAATATTAGCACGACCAATATATCTATTTGGAACAACTTAAATTCGGGCATTATTCACCCCAATCAACATATTGACGTGTGGGTTGCCCCCAATTCTGAACAAGCCAAATTAGCTCAAAATACTTCAAAAACTCCTCCAACGGTTGGCTCTTTATCTATTGCTAACAATGGAAAACGAGTACATACCATTCAAAATGGCGATAATTTATGGGATATTTCTCGTAAATATGATATTACGGTTGATGCTTTGAAAAGACATAACAATATAACAGAAAAAACGATGTTGGTGCCAGGACAAAAAATTTCTATTCCTGCGGCTAAATAATTTTTTAGGTTATCAAAAGTTTAAAAAAACGGATAGAATTTTTACTCTATCCGTTTTTTTTTGATAATAAAAACTATCACATCACAATCAATCTTATATTTTAGTTTCCTTATTTTTCATCATAATTACAAACATTTTTAAGACAATTGTTTTTTATTTTCGTTAATTTTACTTATTATTGCACCAAAAAAATAAAAAATTAGAATAAAAAATGGATAAAATTATAAGGTTCTTAAAAAATTTATTGCTTGGAAGTTTTGTGGTTATGTTAGGATTGGCTTATTATGAATTGGTTGATAAAACTACACCTGTAACTCTATATTTAGATGCCAACAAAAAACCTCTGATGAAAATTAGTGTAGATATGTTTTTTTATGTTCCTGCGGTTTTTATGGTATTAGTAAATGTTTTTGTTTCGATGATTGTCAGAATTTTCAAACAAATTCCTGTGCAAAGATTAAAAGTAGCCAATGCAGATTTTTGGAACGAAGATGAAGATAGACGCGAACTATTACAAAAAATATTTGTGGCTTGGATTTATGGATTTGCATTTATTATTAACTTTTTTGTAACAATGATTGTTGGCAAAACTTGGTTTGTTAATCGTGGTATTGGTGGGCAATTATGGGAATATGGTGTGATTTCACTTTGTTTTCTTTCGTTGATGTTAGTTTGGTTATTTGGTATTTTTTATAGATTAAAATTACGTAGAGAAGAGTTTTTTGTATCAAAAGAAGCTGCTTTTGATGATGAAGATTAATTTTTTGAGAATAAATTTTAGTGTAAATATTTATATTTGCACTAAAATTATTTGAATAATTATAAATTTTATTTAAAAAAATTATTGATTTTTTGCTGAAAATAGCAAAAAATAAGTTTTTGAATGGTCTTAAATTATTTGAATTGATAAATAATTTAGAAACAACTACTTGCCTGATAAGCAACTTGTTGCAAAGTTCGGTATTTTTCTAATTGTATAACGAACAAATCTATGTCCAAAATTTTGATTTCAAAGCCATCTTGGGCAATAAATTTAGCATAACGGCAAGTATCAACAAACACTTTTGGCGAAATAAACAACGAAAATGCTTTTATTTTTTTGTTCAAATAGTCTTCTAAATGCCTTTGCACCGAAAAACTTTCTCTGATGTGCTGTTGCGTACCTGTGAGCAATGTAACCTCCACTAAAATAGTGTCTTTACCTTCAAAACACTCAATATCAGCCATTCCTCCTTGTGCAAAACTAACAGGTAAACCTTCGTCATCAGCAATAAAATTAGGTTTTACGTCTGTGTATGGTAGTTTTTTTAGAATTGCTAACGTTGTCAAAAACTCCAAACGTAAAGGATTTTCAATAATTCTCAAAATTTCGTTTTTCGAACTACCTTTTTTTGAGAGCAATAATAATTCGTGTTTCAAAATATCCCATTCAAAATAATCTACCCATTTTTGAAGTTCTTTTTTGGTAGTTTTGATAGGGTTTTTGTAGGTTGTTAATTGAGCGAGTAAATTGTTATCAATCGTTCCGATATAATCAAAAAAATCTTTCTCTTTTGAATGTGTGAGATGTTTTTTGTAATGCACCAAAATATAGTTTACTGCATTGAGTTCTTTGGTATTGATATCGATAAAACGCCCTGCACCACGCACCGAAATTAAGCCTGTGAGCCTCATTTTGCGGATAAAATCATCAGGATAATCGGTCAAAATAGAGTCGTCATCTCTTTTGGTTTCGTCCAAATAACTATAACAAATATCCAAAATAACCTCATTGCTGGGCGTATAGGCGTATTTTTGGCGTAAATTTTTGATTTCTACATATAAATTCTGGGCGTTGTTGTTTTTCCAACAAAGCAAAATAGGGAGTTCTTTTTTGGAGATACCTTTGTTGTTAAATTCTTTGTCTTGATTCAATAATTGTATCGTTTCGAGCAACAAAACCAAAGGCACATTTTGATTTAAAACTCTTTTGAATGGATTATGACGATAAAATTTGGCAAAAGCATTGACAAATACAAATTGTTCGTTTTGTGGATTTTCTTTGCCTAAAAGCATTTTTCCACTTTCTGAAAACTCTATTTTTTCGTTCTGCCAATAATACACAAAACCCAATTCTTTGCCCAATTTGTACCAAGTATCAAATCTTGAAGCCCAGCCTCGTTCAAAACCTGCTTCTTTATGGCTTTGTGGGTTTTCTTCAAAGACGGTTTCGGTTTCTTTGTCGGTTAGTTCTATTTCATTTTTCCATTTTTCTTTGACAATTTCAGAGTGTTTGGTGGGCTGGTATAAGCCTTTTTGAATGAGAGTTTTGGCGACATCAAAAATCACATTGTCAGTCAAGACAAAATTATCATATTTGTATAACACAAATAAAAATTCTGATAAAAAATCAGTATTTTGAAAATTAAATTTGAGTTCTTCGTATTTTTTCATAAATCAATGATTTATCTTCCTTGATAACTAACGCCATTTTCAGCCAAACAATATAATGCAAGCCCTTCTCGTTTGAATAATTTAAGATTTGATTTGTGTGTGCTTTCAACCTCGTGTGTATTAATTTCTCCACGTATATTATTTCTAAAAGTGCTTAATGTGTATTTATCTGACAAATTTTTATCTTGTATTATTTTTTCCATTGCCTCATATATTTCATTTAAAGGAACAGCAATAATACCACTCGCGTTTTTTTCTTTTATAAAATTGATAATTAGTTTTTTTAATGAAGGAATAGAACTTGGTAAACTAAGTTCCTCTTTTTTGAGTTCTTGAATTTCATTTTTTACATCAAAATCTAAAATTTTTTTTGTTGATTTGTCTAATTCTTCTTTTATATTTCCATATTTTTTGATGTAATTGTTTGAAGGCTGAAAAATGCTATCTGTATATTTTATCTCATCATAAATTGCATTTAATTGATTAAAATAAATTGGTTTGTGTTCTCTAAAAATTGTATTAACTTCAAAGTTTGTAGTTAATCCTCCGCCTGTAAAGTTTGATGAACCAACAATAGAACTATACTTTGTGCCTTTTGAAAGTTCAGTATGAAACATATAGATTTTAGGATGAAAAACTAAATCATTGTGATTATCTCTTTTATCACCAAAACAATAAAATTGAAAATTTTGATATTTTGTTTTGAGTTCGTTAAGTGCAGTTAAGGCTTCTGCGTCAGTAGTTTTAAAATCTAAACCTACAATAAACTCAATATTTGCATTATTTGTGGTTAAAGCGTAGTCTAAACCTTTATAGATATAATCAAGCCCTGTTCTTCGAAGAAAAGCAACCGCTATTTTAACTGAAGTACTTTCTATTAGTTCACTTTTTAATACATCAGCAAGTGCATAATTTGTATTGGAAAGAATTTGTATTTTTGGTTGCATTTTTATAAAATTTAAAAATAAGTAAATTTAGTTTTTCATCAAATTATTTAGTGACTCAATCATTTTCAGATGTAATTTTATACTTTTGATAGTTTTTTTGATGTATGCGTCAAAATGACCAACAGTATTTGCAATTTTATCAATATTATAAATTAAAGTTGCTAATAAAATACAATATTCTTTTTCAGTTAAATCATTTTTTTTGTTTTCAATATCTTCACGAATATAACCAATTAATTTAGCATTTTCAATATCAAAAAATTTGTTTCCAAAATTATCAGAAAAATAATTATTTTCTAAGCTATCTATTTCAATTTGATTGTAGTTTTGTAAAATTTGTTCTAATTTTTCTTTGTTATAATCTCCAATTTTAAAAAAAGCCTTGTATATTACTTCGTTAGAAAATAAAATATCATTCAAAACAATTTTTTCGTATTTTTTAGCCATTACTTTTGTTACACTTGCAGTGCCTGCAAATACATCAAAAAACGAAGTACAATTTTTAGTATTTGAATCTATATTTTCTTTTATCCAATCTAAGAGTTTATTTTTGTTTCCAATATATCTACGGCTTTCTAATTTGATAGGTAAATTAGAAATTTTGGTATTAAGTCTTTCAAAATTTTGTTTGCCGTCATCTGAGATAATACTTTGGAATCCTTTTGCTTCGAATTGCAGTTGCGATTCTTCCAAAATGCTTAATTCACTATCGTCTATATTAGTATAATTATTCATATTTATTCTATTTTTTAGCAAAGTTAGTTAATTTTTTATCATAAAAAAAATAAATATTTTTTTTAACATTGTAAAACTAAATTAGAAAGATAATAAAGACCCAATTTCGTCCTCAACATCAATCAAAGCATTTATTTTTTCTAAATCTTTTTTTATTTTTTCTATAAAAATATGATAGTCAGGATTGTTTTTATTTCGAGGTTTGTGTTGAATATTTTGATAAATTTTTTGCCAATCAGCCATTATTTTTTGTGTTGATGTATCAAAAAAAATAGTTTTAAATTTTTCCCAAATATAATTTTGTGCCTGTGAATTAGGGTGAATCAAATCATCAGCATAAAATCTATAATCTCTCAAATCGTCATTTAAAATTTCAAAAGCAGGAAAATAATAAATATTTTCTTTATATTTTTCACTGATTAAGTGCGTGGCTACACGCAAAATAGATTTACTCAAATGGTCGCTGGCTAAATCTTCTTTGCTATGCCGAACAGGACTAAGAGTGAGTATAATTTTTAAATTAGGATTTATTTTTTGTAAAGACAAGTAAGTTTTTTCAAAATTTGTAGTAATTTCTTCTATTGAAAGTAACTTTTTTTGAAAAATATTTGGATTTTGTTTATGACAATTACTTACAATTTCTTGATTTTCAATGTGTTCATAAATAAACGCAGTACCAAAAGTAAGCATCAACACATCTATTTTTTGTATAAATTGATGAATAACATTGATTTTTTCATCAATTATATTTTCCAAATTTTCTATTGTATCAGCAGATATATCAGAATGAAAATAATAATTTAACCAAATATTATCTCTGTTTATATGCATTTTTTGATATTTTTTATCAGGATTAATACCAAAATCTATAATTTTTGTGAGCGCAATGGGGTGAAATAAATTACCAAAAGGGTTTTTTAAAATATTAAATTTATTTTCTTTCAATTTTTCGCCTATCGTATCAGCAAAACAAGAACCTAAACTTACGATTTTTTGTTGATGTGATAAAAAAAAATGCGGAGGTTTGATATTTATTTCTGTTCTAAATTTCATTATATTTATAAAAAATGTAACACAAATTTTCAGCTTATTATAAAAGATAAAATTTGTGTTACAAAGTAAAACCATTCAAAAACTTACACTATTTTGTTCATATCTTTTTGTGCTTTGTTAGGTGCATCGTCTTCATCATCACTAAAAAACTTTTTGATAGAGCCTAAAAAACGTTGTTTGGCACTTTGTTTTGAAGCACGTTTTGACATTTCATCTTTATATTGATTGGTTGCCGCTTCATTTTGTAGCTCTTTTTCTGCCAACGCCTCACTCAAAACCTCCATAATTTCGGGGCGATTTTGTAGAATTGGTTTTAGACTTTCTCTTGATATTTTACAAACTAAAGTTTCATTTATAGAGCGAACTGTGGCACTTCTTGGCTCACCTGTGAGAAAACTTTTTTCTCCTAAGATACTATTTTTAGGCATTTTTGTAATAAATTTTAAGTTTCCGTCTTGTTGTTTTTTCAAAATTTCAACTTCGCCTTCTGCAATGATACACAAAGAATAATCGTTTTCACCTTCTATCATAATTCGTTCTAAGTTGCCATATTTTAACCATTCGGCTTTTTCAGCAATCATATTATCTTCTTCTTCGGTCAGTGATTCTAAAATTGGAATCGAGTTTAATAAAGCGATTGTCCTTTCAAAAGTGTTATCAATGCTATAACCTGCTGGTCTATCCACTAAATTTTCACGCCTCAACATATACCAAGCCGATGACAAAATTTGACTTTTAACAGAGTTCAAATCACTCGAACTAATCTGAACTTCTATCAAATATAGTGCATTTTCACCTTGTAAACTCAATAATTTCACTTTTGCCTCACTGATAATTAAGTTGGAATCTTCAGCAGACCTTTTCAACAAACTAACGGCTTTCATTGGTGGAATCGAAGCATCTAATTCTATTTCCAAACGTACAGTCGAACCTGGGTTAGGTCTTGAGTGATTGATATAACAAGAATTGATTAAAGTTGTGTTAGGAATAGTTAAAATATTGTTATCAGGAGTAAGTAATTTGATGGCTTTCCAACCAATTTCTTGTACTTCACCCAAAAAAACGTCCATTTCTATAATATCACCTTTTTTAATTTGTTTATTGATATTCAAAGACAAAGCAGTAAAGGCTTGTTTAACAGGTTCTTTGCTCAAAAACGCACCTACTGCACCTGTCGCCCCCAAACCTGCTAAGAAATGGTTTAAAAAATCTGGTTTAAAAATCGTAATTACTCCACCCAAAGCAACAATATATAATAAAACCATTGTGATTTGCCTTAATAGTCTTGGCACCATCGATTCACCTTCGTCATCAATAAACATTCCGTACCATAAAAACGCGTTCACAAGTGTATTCAGAAAATAAGCCAACAAAAATATAGGCCAAATCGCAAAAACAGACTTAATTCCTATTACGACATGATTTCTTGGCGGCTCGGAATCTGAGAAATTAATAGTTCCTCCATTTAGGTCTATATCTAAAAAACTTGCAACTTCCCAAATCAAAAAATAATATCTATCTAATAATAAAACAATAGACATAGCCACCAAAATCCCTAATGTATTTAAAATAGGTTTACTTCTTTTTGGGATTTTAAGCAAATTGATAAGATACCACATTGCCCAAATAAGTATCCCACACATTAAATAATAGCCAATAGCAATGATAGCGGCAATTAAAAGATTCATTTTTTATAATAGTTTTAAAGACAATAATTGATGTATTTACAAAGTAAATTAAAAAAAATATGATTTACAAATTTTTTTTAATTTTTTTAATTTTTATTATAATATTGTTGGATAACTTGTTGCACTTTTGGAAAGATATTTTTTGAAAATTCATTAAAAAATTGCTGTTTTGCCAAAGGAAATTCCTCTTGTTTATTGGCTAAACTTGCTTGTTTTTTGTTCAAAGCACGCATATCTCCGATGGCTTTTGCCCATTCTGTTTGCCAAATATATTCATCTTGCAGAGGTTTTGTAAACAAAATTTGTTTGCTGGCGGCATCATAAATGGTAATTTCAATATTTCCATAAAATCTTTGGGATTTTCTAAAAGTAGAAACATCAGCAAAAACTGCCATTTTTCTTATTTCTTTTAAGTTTGTATTTGGATTCACTACTTCGTGATTGACCGTATCTCTCATCGATTCTTTTGTTTCCTTCAAAATTAAATTATCTTGGTTAAAATCAACCAATTCAATTTTTACAATATCATTGACATCACTTTCTGCGTCCATATTTTGTAACACTTCGGTATCTAAAAATTCTCTTTTATCTAATTCCAATACATATTCGTTGATTTTTCCTCTAAAAACTTCATTGGTAAAATCAATGCGATTATTTTTTTCTACCAAAAAACCGACTACAATCGTTGCTTTTCTTTTTGCTTCATTTTTTTTGAGTAAATAATCAGGTTTAAAATTTGGATACAAACTTTGGGCAAGCGAAAAATGATTATAAGCACTTCTTGCTTTTTCTTGTGTGCCAATTTGTAAATCTATCAAACCTGCTTCATAATGTTCTAAAGAGGCTTTTCCATTGGCTTCGACTAATTCTTGGTCAAATCGAACAGGATTTTTTACAACTGCCCACGCACCTGGGCAACCTTTGATTTGTTCGCCAACATTATGAATGGTGTTATAATTTTCGACTATTTTATCCCATTTAAAAGCTTGGGTGGCTATTTTTAGGTTATTGATTTCAGCAGTTTTTTGTTCTACTAACAAAGTGTAGGCATTTTTTAAAGTTTGTTGAGATTTTTCGTGAGTAGGATTAGAGCGTAATCTATCAACCGACAAATCAATAGCACGTTCATAATCACCTCTTTGAAACGCTCTCTTGCCTGAAGTACAATGTGAAAACAAGACTAAAATTAAGATGATTTCAAAAAAAAGGACTATTTTTTTCATTGTTTTTATTTTTTAGATTAATAAAAATATATTAACTTTCCAAAAGTTCAAAACTTTTGGAAAGTCTTTATTATAATTCAAAACTATCGCCACGTTTTGGAACGATTGTATCTTTAAAACCTTCTTTGATAAATGTTTTTTGCAAATCTAACATCGTATTATATTCACCATGTACTAAAAATAATTTTTTTAATTTTTCAGGTTTTTGATAATGTGCAAACCTAATCAAATCATTTAAGTCAGCGTGTCCACTAAACACATCACTTGCTTTTACTTGTGCTTTGACGTTAATATCACTTTTTTTGCCTCGAATAGTTTTTTTTCCATTCATCAATTCGTATCCTAAAGTACCCTCTGCGGCAAATCCAATCATAAAAATAGTTGCTTTTGGATTTTCTAAATTCATTCTTACGTGATGCTCAACGCGTCCACCTTGAATCATACCAGAAGATGAGATAACGATACAAGATTCATTTATTTTTGCGATTTTTTTACTATCTTTCATATCTTCGACATAAATTAAGTTTTCAAAATCGAACAAATTTGTATGATTTTTTGCAAATTCTTTTGATTCTTCGTTTAACCAAGAAATATATTTTTGATACACCCAAGTACTTTTGAGTGCCAAAGGACTATCCGCATATATTTTGATAGGAGGTAGTTTTCCTGCTACTCTCAATTTATGCAACGTATAAAGCATTGCTTGTGTACGCCCTACACTAAACGCAGGAATAATTAGTTTTCCTTGCTCGACCACGCAAGCATTATGAATAATATCAAAAATCGCTTCCTCTGGGCTTCTATCGTCTTTGTGTTGTCTATTGCCATAAGTAGATTCACAAATTAAATAATCGACTTCGGGAACAACCGCAGGGTCAATCAATAATGGATAATTATGCCTTCCGATATCACCTGAAAAACATATTTTTTTAGTTTCTCCGTTTTCTTTGACCTCCAAAATAACATGCGCAGCGCCCAAAATATGTCCTGCGGCAATAAAAGTCATATCAATATTTTGATTAAGTTTTATTTTTTTGCCTAATGGAATAGTAGTAAAATAATCTAAGGTTTCGTCCACTTGTCTTTGCAAGTACATTCCTTCAACATCTGCCGCTCTTTTTATTTCAATTTCGGGAGAAGTTTTTTTGTCTTTTCTGTTTCTTTTTTTGCGTCCTTCGGCGTTTATTTTTTTTAATCTGCTTTGGTTGAGCGAGGCGGCATCTTCTAACAAAAGTTTAGTGAGTGCAAAAGTTGGTTCGGTACAAATAATTTTACCTTCAAATCCTTCGCGAATAAGATTAGGTAAATATCCTGTGTGGTCAATGTGTGCGTGAGTTACGATAACTGCACTAAGCATAGAAGGCTCAAAAGGAAAAATTCCTAAATAGTCTTCTGGATTGTAGTCTTTGCGTTCCATATCTGTTCCACAATCGATTAGAAGTCTAATATCATCTTCTAATTCGAGTAAATACATACTGCCACTTACCTGACGCGAAGCACCCCAAAATGTTAATTTCATATCAAAATAAAAAAAAATTACAATATGTGCAAAGGTAAGAATTATTTTGAAAAATAACTAATGTTTATAGTAATTTAAAAAAAATTATTGTTTCGACTTTGTTAATGTGTCGAAAAGTGCAGTAAAACTTATATTTTTGGTAACTATTTAGGTTATTTTGGTGCAAGCGTGGACGCTTGCACCAGTAGGTACCACGCTTGCACGAAGTTCAGATACCAACAACTTTTATTTATTCAACGTGAGTTCGGATAACAATGGCTCAAAAAAGTATGTAATTTTTCAAAAAAAGAGGTTAGACTTTCATTTTGTATCCCAAATTACAATATGTTTTGGAAAGAAAACCAGATTTTGTTTTTGAAACAAATACTAAAACAAATAAATCTTTCGTTTATTATTTAAAGTTTAAGATAAGCAACGATCATTCGAGGCATTTAAGAATATTACGCATCAGATTGATGTTAGACAAATAAAAAATAAATAAGATTTTTAAACTCATTTCTCGTGCAAACGTGGGCGCTTGCACGAGATACCAACTGGTGCAAGCGTCCAAGCTTGCACCAAAACAACTTATAATAGCTACAAAAAAAATCAATTTTATCAAACAAACATGGAAATACCCTTAGTTACAGTGATTTGTATTTGTTATCAACACGAAAAATTTGTAAAAAAAGCCTTAGAAAGTATATTTTTACAAACTTATCCACGCCTCCAGATTCTGATTACAGATGATAAAAGTAATGATAACTCTGTAACAATCATTCAAAAATTTATCGAAGAAAAATATTTATATACTGAAATTATAGATAAAAATTTTGAAAGAGAAATTATATTTTTTCCTTTTGATAATTTAGGTAGAATCGGGAATTGTAAACGTTTTAATTTATTGCTTCAAAAAGCAAAAGGAAAATATGTGATTGATTTTGCTACTGATGATGTTTTTTTACCTGAAAAAATTGAGGAACAAGTTAATTTTTTTGAATTACAACCTCCAAAAGTAGGCGTAGTTTTTACCAATAGTATGAATATCAATGAAAATGGAGATATTCTTAACTATCATTTCAAAATTGATGAAAACCAAAAAACAACAGAATTGATACCACAGGGCGATATTTTTTCGGCAATTTTAAGGAAGTATTTTATTCCTACACCTACTATGATGATTCGAAAAAGTATTTTAGATGAGTTAAAAGGATATGATGAAGAATTAAGTTATGAAGATTTTGATTTTTGGGTAAGGTCGGTTCAAATCTGTGATTATAAATACTTAGATACGATTACGACCTTGAAAAGAGATGTTAAAAATTCACATTCAAAACAATTTTATACACGTAATCAAAACCAACATTTAGCCTCGACGCTAAAAGTCTGTGAGAAAGCCGCAAAATTTATCCAAAAAAAATCTGAATTATTTGCACTCAAAAAATGCTTGCTTTATCATCAAAAACAATGTTTTTTTATGCACCATTTTGATTTGTTTTTTGAGTACGAAAACGTATTAGAACGTATTTATCCACATAAAAAATCAATAAAAAGGAAGTTATTTATTTATTTAGCTAAAAATAAAATCAAATTGTTTATGTTTTATAGAGTATATATTTTTTGGAAGTATAAAAAGAAAATTTAAGATTTTTTAAGAAAATATAAAAAAAAACATATTTTTTATTTACTTTTGCACTTTCAAAAAAAATGTATTATTCACAATAAAATGGAAACACAACAACCCAAAAGACAAAAATCAGGTCAGACAGGATTGATAATTTTAGTAGTAACTTTAATCACTGCAATTTTTATATTATTATTTTTAATGCGACAAAATTTAAGTAGTCAAAAAAGTGATTATGAAAAAATGTTGGCAGACCAAAAAATCGGCTACGAAAAAGATTTATCAAAACTACAAATTGACTTAAAAGAACAAATTTCAAAGGCTGAAAAATTAGGTGATGAAAAAAATCAAATGGTCGATTCACTCAAAAAAATGTTACAAAGTGTTGAAAATGATAGAAATATGTTAAAAAAAACATTACAACTTTCGCAAGCACAAAACAAACAATATAAAGAAAAAATTGAAGCCTATGAAATGTTACTCAAAGCAAAAGATAAAGAAATTGATAGATTGAAAGAAACAGCAGATGTGCTTTATAAGGAAAATAATAACCTTAAAAACGAAAAAAATAACATTACTACCGAACTTACAGACGAAAAGAAAAAAAGAGAATCTTTGCAAGGAAAAGTCGAAGAAGCTGCTGTTTTGAAAGCCGAAAATGTCCAAATTAATATGATTGATAGAAAAGGAAAAGAAAGTAGTGGCGGACAATATCGTGCCTCAAGAATCGATAAATTGGCTATTTCTTTTAATACAGCTGACAATAAATTAGCAAAAATTGGCAACAAAGATATTTATATGCGTGTTTTAGAACCATTAGGAACAGTGTTAGCAAACTCTGGCACAAGCGGAGATTTTGAAATTAATGGTAAAAAAATGACTTACTCTGCTCGCCAACAAATTTTATTTGATAATTCACGCCAAAAAGTAACTTTTACGTTTTCAAGAAGTGGAGAATTTCAATCAGGAAGACATATCATTGAATTTTATAGTGAAGGGGCAAAAATTGGTTCAGGGAGTTTTGAAGTCAGATAGATAGTTTGGAAGTAAAATAGTTGATATTATCACCATTGAGAAAGTAAGTTTATTTATTTTCTTGTTTAAAATAAAGTTGTATTATTCTTTGATACAAAATATTTATTTAAAAAAAATATTGTTTTTAACAATAAATTTAAAAAAAGTGTAAATTTGCACCTTATTATTATTAGTTTTTAATTTTACCCTTATTTAATAGTTAATATTTTGTTAAAAATTGCTTATTCTTCTACTTATTCACATCATTTGCCTGAAGGGCATAGATTTCCGATGGAAAAATATGATATTCTCCATTCCCAACTTTTGTATGAGGGTACGGCTGAATTGAATAATTTTTTTATTCCCGAATTATTAGCAGAAAATATAATTACAACTATCCATACGTCAGATTATTGGTATCAGCTTAAAAACTTATTGCTTTCACCTGCTGAGGTGCGTGCAAGTGGTTTTCCACATTCGTATGAACTGATTGAAAGAGAGAGGATTATTGCACAAGGCACATTAAATTGCACTCTTTTTGCTTTACAATATGGAGTGAGTGCTAATATTGCAGGAGGTACACATCATTCGTTTACGAATAGGGGAGAGGGATTTTGTTTGTTAAACGACTTGGCTATGGCGGCACAATATTTATTAGACCATAAAAAATATTCAAAAATATTAATCCTTGATTTAGATGTGCATCAAGGAAACGGCACTGCCGAAATATTTAAAAATGAAAAAAGAGTATTTACAATGAGTATGCATGGCGAAAAAAACTATCCATTGCGAAAAGAAAATTCAGATTTGGATATAGGTTTGGCTGACGGTACTACTGATGAAGAATATTTAAAAAAATTGGCGTATCATTTGCCAACAATAATAGATATATTTGAACCTCAAATTATTTTCTATCAAGCAGGAGTAGATATTTTAATCACTGATAAACTCGGAAGATTAGCAGTTACACACGAAGGTTGTAAAAAAAGAGATGAATTTGTGCTAAAATTAGCAAAAAAAAATAAAATTCCTATTGTAGTTACTATGGGTGGTGGATATTCACCCAAAATAAGTGATATTATAGAAGCCCATGCCAATACATTTAGGGCAATTCAAAATATATATTTTTAAAATAAAAAATAAACCCCCTAATCCTGAAGGGAATTTTATCAAAAATTGAGATAAAATAAAGGATTAAAATTATGCTTATTGGTTTAATATTAATAGTTATTTTAGTTACCTTGAATGGTTTTTTTGTGGCTGCAGAGTTCGCAATGGTAAAAGTTCGCACTTCACAATTAGCAATCAGCACAAAAGAAGGCAGTAGATTGAGAAAAATCACTGACCACATCATCAAAAATCTTGAAGCATATTTAGCGGCAACCCAATTAGGTATCACCATCGCAAGTTTGGCATTAGGCTGGATAGGGGAGGAGGTAGCCCATAAAGGCGTAACTTACTTGATGTCAATGGTCGGAATAGATATTCATACCGTTATCGCACACCAAATTGCGATTGTGCTTTCGTTTACTTTTGTAACTTCTCTACACGTGATTTTTGGAGAAATGATACCTAAAAATGTTGCTATTCGGCACCCATTGCAACTCACTTTGTTTTTAGCAATTCCTTTAAGGGTTTGTTATATTTTATTTATTCCTTTTGTGCAAGTCGCTAATGGTTTGGCAAATTGGATTTTATTAAAATTTGGAATCCAAGCCTCCAATCACGGACACGAAGTTCATTCGATGGACGAGTTACAACTTATCATAGAAAATAGCGTCAGTGCAGAGCAACACGCCCACGCCCACACACACGAAGATAAAGAACATAAATCAAAAAAAGAACATAACGAAAATGATGATTCAAAAGTAGATGAACAAGCTTTGAAAATGAATAAAATATCAATCATTCAACGCGTTTTGAAGTTTGATGATTTGGAAGTTCGAAAAGCTGCTATTACGGGAGAAAGAGTTTTTATGATTGATGCAGATAAACCTTTTAAAAAACTCGTCGAAGAAGTAATTATGGAGGGATATTCTCGTATTCCTGTTTATAAAGGCAGTGCTGATAATATTATTGGAGTTTTATATACCAAAGATTTGATGAGGCTTTGGCAAGATTATCAAAAGAAACCAAACGAAGAAATTAATATCAAACAAATTCTTAAAAAACCTTACTACGTTCGTGAACACATCAAATTAGGAGAGGTTTTACAAAAATTTCAACAAAAAGCTTTACAGTTTGCAGTAGTAATCAATGATGACAAAAAATTTGTCGGCGTGATTACAATGGAGGATATTTTAGAAGAATTTTTAGGAGAAATTTATGATGAATATGATGCTTTGCAAGATATTTTGATGCCTGCCGGTGAAAATGAATTTATTGTCAATGGATTAGCAAGATTGAGTAATCTTAACGAAATGCTACCTGAAAGAATGCCCGAAGGCTTAGATTATGATACACTTTCTGGGCTTGTGATTCATGAATGTGGAAAAATTCCTTCTATTAGTGAAATTGTAACGATTGGAAACTATGAAATTCAGGTTACAAAACATAATAAAAGAAGAATACAAACGGCTATGATAAAATGGAATAAAAAATAAATTTGTTATTCTCAAAAAAAATTACGTTCTTTGTACTTTAAAAATTTATTATTTCAAAAAAAAATTTTAAACTATGAAAAAAATTGTTAGTTTATTATGTTTTGTCTTATTGATTAATACTATCAACGCACAAGATACAGACAAAAAAAATATTGTAAAATTAAACATTACAAGCTTCTTTTTTAATAGCTTCAATGTTTCTTATGAGAGGGTTTTTACAGATAAAATCACTGCTCAAATGAGTTTCTTTTACTTTGGACGTAAAAGTGAACCCACTATTTATGGACCAACTGGTGGTTGGGGAATCACTCCTGAGTGCCGTTTTTATTTATCTGAAACAAAAACTGCTCCGTCAGGTTTTTTCTTAGCACCTTTTTTGACATTACAAGGGCTAACTTATAGGTACACTATTAATAATGAGATTCCTAACATCGGAGGTCAAGTGGGTAGTGCAAAATCGACTGTTTTTGGCATTGGTGCTACTGTTGGTTATCAATGGATTTTTAAAGATATTATTACCTTAGATGCCTATGCTGGACCTGGTTTTGGTTTAGCAAGTATGAATGGAAAATCTGAACATGGTAATATCAGAAACAACTCAAACATTGGTACAAACGCTTTGTTTCCATTTACGAGCCAAAACGGACCTATTTTTAGAGGAGGTATTACATTAGGCTTTATTTTTTAATTGAATTAGAACTTTCAATATTAAATAATTGATGAAATTTTAGATAAAACAATAGTTTTATTGTAAAATTTTGTCAGTTATTTTTTTTTGTTTTTTTTGGTAATTTTGTGGAATTTTTTATGGTTGTATAAAGTTATTTAGTATAAACCTTAAAATAAAAAAACTATTTTCTTTTTTTTATATAAAAATAATTAAATATATTTGCACATTAAATTACTAAAAAAATAATTTTTAATTCAAATATAAATGGAAACCAAAGCAACTAAAATTTGTTTTTTTAACAACAAAAGTGGAGTAGGTAAAACAACAAATATTTTTAATATCGGTTGGAAATTATCTGAAATGGGAAAAAAAGTATTGTTGGTAGATGCTGATTCTCAATGTAATCTAACTTTGCTCTCAATCGGTATTGATAAATTTGAAGAATATTATCAAAAAGACGTTACTTCTGACATTAAAACTGCTTTGGAACCCGCATTTAAGTCCCAAACTCAACTCATAAAACCTGTAGAATGTACTGAAATCAAAGATAATCTTTATTTGATGCCTGGACATATAGATTTATCGACTTATGAAGTACAATTAGGTATTTCATTTCAAATAAATAGTTTTACGTCTATGCAAAATATACCCGGTTCTTTTAACTATTTATTTGAAACTACTGCTAAAAAATATGATGTAGATTATATTTTAATAGATTTGAATCCTTCTATCAGTGCTATCAATCAAGCGATATTACTGAGTAGTGATTTTTTTATTGTACCTACTTCTCCCGATTTTTTTTCTTTGATGGCAATTAAATCATTGTCTAATATTTTACCAAAATGGGAAAAATGGGCAATTAGTGCAAGAGAGCATTTTTCTACTGCAGTTTATCCTTTTCCAACAGGAATACCAAAATTTTTAGGATATACTGTGAATGATTTTAATATTAGAAAAAGCGAACCTGCTACTAATGTTAAATCAATGATTGAAAAAATAGACCAGATTATTAATGATACATTAGCACCAAAACTAAAACAATCTAATATGATTTTAGATACAAACATAAATAGTTCCTATCGCATTGCTGAAATACCAAATTTTAATACACTGATGCAAAGGTCGCAAGAGTATAGTGTGCCTGTTTTTAAATTAAACAATGAACAATTAAATAGTGTAGGAACAGTATTAGAAAATCAACAATCTTCTGTTGAAAGTTTTAATAAAACATATTCTGAACTAAGTGAAAAAATTAAAGATATAATCAAAAATGAAGAAAGCAATAGAAGTATTGAGGCTTAATATAGCAAGTGTAAAAGATTTGCATAGTCTTTATGATACGTTTTCAAGAACTTCTACAAATTTGGACTTATCAGAAATTTTACGTGCAGAAATTGTATTAGCAGTAAGTGCCTTAGATTGTTTTATTCACGATTTGGTAAGAATTGGCAGTGTTGAGGTGTATGAAGGAACAAGAGATTTTACCAATAATACATTTCAACCTGATTTTGATACCAGAAAATTTATCAATCTACTCACTAAAAATAAAGAAGAACAATTAGGAGAAATTGATAAAAAAATAAGAGAAACACATAAAACAAAATCTTTTCAAAATCCTGATATTATTGCTGAAATAGTCAGAAAAATAGGCATAGAAAATCTATGGGTGCCTGTTTCAAGTAGAATGGGAATTAATAATCCTCAAGAACTAAAGAATACGTTAGAACTGATTATTACCCGAAGAAATCAAATAGCACACGAAGCAGACATAGGCTATGAAAATAATTCAAAAAGAGAGATTGATAAAGATGAAGTATTGAAAAATATCATTTTTATTGAAAATATTTGTGAAGAAATTTATAAGTTGTGCTAAAAAATACATTTTTTTATTAGATATTGCTATATTTGTAATATATTAAACCGATTAGTTAAATATTACAAATATAGTCCTAATAGTTATTTTCAACTCAATCCATCGCTAAAAAAATATTTCATAAAAAATTATATAAAAATTACATTCTTTTGATTAACTTTGCAAAAAAATTGCTATAATCAGTACAAAAAAATATTTTTTTTTAATTAAACTATTGATTATCAACATAATAAAAAATATATTATTTTATGTTTTCATTCAAACAATCTCTCAATCAATTAAGAGATAAAATTTTTCAAAATATTCACGGCAATAATCTTATCTACAATACTTGTTGGGAAGATCCTCGTTGTGATAGGGAAATGCTACAATTTAAAAACGACAGCAAAGTAGTAATGATTACTAGTGCAGGTTGTAATGCCTTAGATTACCTTTTAGATAGTCCCGCTGCCATTCATACAATTGATGTAAATTCTCGTCAAAACGCTCTTTTAGAGTTAAAATTGGCTTTAATCAAAGAAGCAAATTTTGATTCGCTTTGGAATATGTTTGGAGAAGGGCGTTATGAAAACGCAGTTGGATTATATGCCGAAAAATTACGCAATAGTATGCCTGCTTATGCACAACAATTTTGGGATAAAAATATTATATTTTTTAGAAAAAAATCTTTTTATTTTCAAGGAACTTCAGGAACTTTTGCTTGGTGGTTTAATCAATATATAGACATCAGACCTAAACTAAGAAAACTAATTACTGCTCTTTTGGAAGCAAAAGATATGGAAACGCAACAAGCGTTATACCAAGAAATTGAACCAAAAATTATCACTACTTGGACAAATTGGTTTGTCAATCGTCATATCACTATGAGTTTGTTGGGCGTGCCAAGAGCGCAAAGACAATTAATTATTGACGAATATCCCGAAGAAAAAGTGGCTGGTTTTGTACGTGATTGTTTGAGAAATGTGTTTATGGAATTGACAACAGCCGATAATTATTTTTGGCGTTTGTATCTCACAGGCAAATATACACGAAATTGCAGTCCTAATTATTTATTGGAAGAAAATTATGACACATTGCGTCAAAATGCTTCTCATATTCATCTGCATACTTCTACGATTAGTGAGTTTTTGAGAGCAAATCCTGATAAATATTCTCATTATATTTTGTTAGACCACCAAGATTGGTTGGCGGCACACGATATAAATGCTTTGACTGAAGAATGGAATTTGATTTTAAAAAATAGTAAAAAAGGTACAAAAATTTTGATGCGTTCTGCCGCATTCAAATTAGATTTCTTACCTGATTTTGTTCACTCTGCCCTTGATTTTGATACAGCATTGACAGATAGAACACACAAATTGGATAGAGTGGGTACGTATGCGAGTGCGCATTTTGCGACAGTAAAATAAAACATTTCTCAAAAAAATAATATTATTATACTCGATGAAAGATAAAATATCTACAAGCCAAGAAGGGCAAGTAAATGATATGAAAAGTTATTATGCTTTTCAAGCGAAAATATATGACGCAACTCGTTGGAGTTTCTTATTTGGACGCAATGCTATTTTAAAAAAATTACCTTTGGATAGGTTCAAACCTATCGAAATATTGGAAGTCGGTTGTGGAACAGGCTCAAATTTGAAAGCCTTAGCAAAAATGTACCCAAATGCAAAATTGACAGGAATGGACGTTTCAGGTGATATGTTAGGGATTGCAAAGACAAAACTTGAAAAATTTGAAAACAGGGTTACGCTTTTGGAAGAGCCTTATGGAGCAGAAAATAAATTTGATAAAAAATTTGATGCCATTTTATTTTCCTATGCACTCACAATGATCAATCCACAATGGGAGGAGTTGGTACATCAAACTCCCAAAGATTTAAAAGACAATGGCATAGTGGCAGTCGTTGATTTCCACGATGCAAACTTTGAATTTTATAGAAAATTTATGAGAGGAAATCACGTAAAATTAGACGGACATATTTTGCCTATCTTAGAACAAAATTTTACGCCTTTGATTTCACAAGTCAGAAAAGGATTGTTGGGAGTTTGGGATTATATGGTGTTTATTGGAATGAAAAAATAATTCTGATAACAAAAAATTACTCAAAATAAGAAAAATAAAGACTTACAATGCGTCAAAGATTATTAAGTGCAGGAGCAAACGAACTGATCTATGAAATTCGTGAAATTGTTAAAAAAGCAGAGTTAATCCAAGCACAAGGACAAGAAATTTTTTGGGAAAATATTGGTGATCCTATTCAAAAAAACCACCAAATGCCTCTTTGGATAAAAGAAATTATTGCTGAAATCTCGATGGACAATGACGCGTATGGTTATTGTCCTTCAAAAGGCATACTCGAAACCAGAAAATTTTTGGCAAATCTCAATAACGCCGTCAATGGCACTCAAATTACGCCAAACGATATTTGTTTTGTCAATGGATTGGGGGACGGCATCGCAAAAGTTTATCAATTTATTACTCGAACTTCAAGGGTAATCGGTCCTTCACCTGCGTACTCAACACATTCGAGTGCGGAGGCGGCACACGCCCAAAACGAACCTTTGACCTATAAATTAGACCCTGATAATCATTGGTATCCTGATATTGATGATTTATATAACAAAATAAAATACAATCCAAACGTGGTTGGTATTTTGATTATTAACCCCGATAATCCAACGGGAATGGTTTATCCTTTGGAAATTTTAGAAAAAATTGTCAATATTGCTAAAGAATTTGGACTTTTTTTGATTAGCGATGAGATTTATTTGAATATCACTTACAATGGAGTAAAAGCAATACCCTTAGCAAAAGTAATTCAAGATGTACCTGCGATTGCTATGAAAGGAATTTCAAAAGAATTGCCTTGGCCTGGTTCGCGTTGCGGTTGGTTGGAATATTATAACAGAGAAAAAGATGAAGAATTTAATCAATTTTGTCTGGCTTTGGACAATGCAAAAATGATAGAAGTTTGTTCTACTAAATTACCTCAAATGGCAATTCCAAGAATTATGCAAGACAAACGTTATGCTGATTACCGCCAAGAAGTGAACCAAAAAATAGGAAAAAGAAGTGAAGTAATTGCAGAAATTTTAGGAAATTTACCTCAAATTAGATTTAATAAAACCTATGGAGCTTTTTATAATACAATTATTTTTAAAAAAGGTGTATTAAAAAAAGGACAAAAAATGACAATCAAAAACCAACATATTCAAAAAATGGTCGAAGATTGGACAAGCCAAGAAATGCCTTTTGATAAACGTTTTGTGTATTATTTATTGGGTGCAAAAGGAGTTTGTGTTGTGCCAATTTCATCTTTTTGCTCTGAATTAGAAGGTTTTAGAGTTACTTTATTGGAAGAAAACGAAGATATTTTACTACACACTTTTCACGCAATTAGAGAAGGAATAGAAGAATATTGTCGTTAGTTATCTTGGTTGTTTGATATTTTACTTGCTGTAAAAATTTTGTATATATTTGAAATTTTTTAAAAAATATGTATTTAGACAACCAATTCGCCCCTGCTTGTGTCCCACAAGCAGTCGTTCTTGTTGTAGATTTGTTTGTTATAATATTCGCTTGTGGGACACAAGCGAGGGCGTAAGAGAAAATAAAAAAATCTCTAATTTTTTACTAAAATTATCACTACTAAAATTATTTAAAATGAGTGGTTCTACTAAGAGATTTATACAGAAAATAAAATGTAGCACACACTTTTAGTGTGTGGACACACTAAAAGTGTGTGCTACAATTGTTTCATACAAAAAATCGTATAAAATTTAGTAGAATCAAATCTGTTTTAATCCGTAAAATCCGCGTTATCCGCGTGCTTCCTATGATAGTTTTCTGTATAAATTTTCTAAGAATCAAAAAATACCATTGCTAAAAAAACAACCTTTTTTTAAATAATAAAAATGACTAAATTAAGCGTTAATATCAATAAATTTGCTACTTTACGCAATGCACGAGGTGGTAATAATCCTAATATTTTGACTATTGCTACAGATTGTCAAAGATTTGGAGCTGATGGAATTACGGTGCATCCTCGTCCTGATGAAAGACATATTCGTTACCAAGATGTGTTAGATTTGAAACCAATTGTTTATACCGAATTTAATATCGAAGGCTATCCAACTAAAAATTTTATTGATTTGGTATTGAAAGTAAAACCTACACAAGTTACGCTTGTCCCTGATGCACCTGAGGTTTTGACTTCAGATAATGGTTGGGATACAATTAAATATGCTGATTTTTTGAAAGATATTTTAAAAACTTTTAGAGATAATAATATTAGAACTTCTATTTTTTTGAATCCAGAGCCGCATTTGATAGAAGCGTCAGGAAAAGTTGGCACAGATAGAATTGAGTTTTATACAGGTTTTTATGCACATCAATACGCACAAGACAAAGAAAAATCTATCAAAAGTTATACTCAACATTTGCAATTAGCCAAAGATTGTGGTTTGGGTTTGAATGCAGGACACGATTTAGATTTGAATAATTTGGCTTATTTTAGAAAAAATTTACCTGATTTATTGGAAGTTTCTATCGGACACGCTTTGGTTTGTGATGCGATTTATTTGGGTTTGGAAAACACGATTCAGTTGTATAAAAGACAATTAGAGATTTGATTTAAAAATAGTACGTTAAATATTACGTGGTTTATGGTGCAAAAGAAATGCTACTTTACTCAGTGGGATTCGAGTTAAGTACGGTAAAAAAATATAAAATAGGCAACTAAATCAAAATTTAGTTGTCTTTATTTCAAATTTCAAATTTCAAATTAAAAAAATAATGTTATGAAAAATAATAAAATATTGTTGTTATTTTGTCTTGTTTTATGTCTAAGTTGTCAAAATAATGACGAAAAAAACAAACAAAAAGAAATACAAAAAGTAGAAGAAATTGCCAAAAAAAAGAATCCAAACATAAATGATTTGGAAGAATTGGAAAAAATTGTTGAAAATAGTGTTGTAAAAGATAGTCTAACCAAAGACAAAAAAAACAACTCAAAAGATAAGAAAGTTGAATTATCACTCGAAACACTTTTGCAATTTAAAAAAATGTTTTCAGAACTTGAGAAAAATGGAGGAGTAAAATTTAATTCACCAGAAGAAAAAGAAAGACACGAAAAAGCAGTTAAAGAAGTAGAAAGACAAATCAAAGAAAAAACAAAATAGTTTTTTTGAGATGGTTTTATATGATTTACAAAACATAAAACATTATTTTTCATAACCCAAAAAAAAGTCCATATTTCCAAAAAAATATGAACTTTTTTATTTTATTGATAATTTTCTATTCCCACTCAATAGTCGCAGGAGGTTTCGAACTGATGTCATACACAACTCGATTGACACCTTTTACTTTATTGATAATTTCATTTGAAATTTTTGCTAACAATTCATAAGGAATATGCACCCAATCGGCTGTCATTCCGTCCAAACTTGTAACTGCTCGCAAAGCGACAACGTTTTCATAAGTACGTTCATCGCCCATCACGCCCACGCTTTGTGCGTTGAGTAAAATGGCACCTGCTTGCCAAATTTTATCATACCAACCCGAATCTTTAAGGTTTTGAATATAAACAAAATCTGCTTCTTGCAATATATTTACTTTTTTTTCTGTAATATCTCCCAAAATTCGAATTGCTAAGCCAGGTCCGGGAAATGGGTGGCGATTTAAAATATTTTCAGGTAGTTTTACTTCTTTTCCTACTTTTCTCACTTCGTCTTTGAATAACATTTTTAATGGTTCTACGATTTTTAGATTCATTTTTTCGGGTAATCCACCAACGTTGTGATGTGATTTGATAGTTACAGAAGTACCATTGACGCTTACACTTTCTATCACATCGGGATAAATAGTGCCTTGTGCGAGCCATTTTACGTCTTTTATTTTATTTGCTTCTCTTTCAAAAATATCAATAAAAGTTTTTCCGATGGCTTTTCTTTTTTGTTCGGGGTCAGATAAATTTTCTAAGGCAGTATAAAATTCATTTTTTGCATTGACACCAATGACATTTAGACCTAAATTTTTATATGAATGTAATACTTCTTCATATTCATTTTTTCGTAACAATCCACTATCAATAAACACACAATATAAATTTTTATCAATTGCTTCGTGTAAAAGCAAAGCCGCCACAGACGAATCTACGCCACCTGAAAGTCCAAGCACTACTTTTTCATTTTGCAATTGTTTTTTTAAACTTTCGATGCTTGTTTTAGCAAACGCGTTGGGAGTCCAAGAAGGTACACATTGACAAATATCTATCAAAAAATTGTTTAATAATTGTTTTCCATCTGTACTATGTGTAACTTCGGGGTGAAATTGTATGCCAAAAATAGCTTGATTTTTAATTTGATATGCTCCATTTTTGACGCTTTCTGTACCTGCTAAGCCAATAAAACTATCAGGAATTGTAGTAATTGTATCTCCATGGCTCATCCATACTTGGCTATTTTGGTTTATATTTTTAAACAATGGATTAGTTGTGTCAATAAAATTAAGATTAGCACGTCCATATTCTCTTATTTTTGAGGGTTCTACATTTCCCCCAAATTTTTGGGCAATCAATTGCGCTCCATAACATACGCCTAAAATAGGAATATTTTTTTCAAATAATGAAAAAGGAACATCTGGAGCATTATTTTCTCGGACAGAACAAGGACTTCCCGATAAAATAATACCTTTTACTTCTGCATCAAAATTGATTTTGTTTACAGAAGAAAAAGGATAAATTTCACAATAAATATTTGCTTCACGCACACGCCTTGCGATAAGTTGTGTATATTGAGAGCCAAAATCAAGGATAATAATTTGAGCCATTTTGAATATTTTTACGATTTTATTTTAAAAATCAATGCAAAAATACTAAAAAACATTTAAAAAAGCAAAAAATATTTGTTTGTTATTACATTCAAAAACTTTCTAAAACAATTATAATCTTTTTTCGAAAAATAACGTTTAATCAAATATAATAATATTAAAAAATAATAAAAAAATAAAATGGCTTATTCATTTCAAAAAACAATTTTTTTTTCTGTGATAATTTGTTTTTTTTATAGCATTGCTTTTTCTCAAAACAACGATGCTACTTCTCTTTTTAAATTAGGAAATAAAAGTTTACAAGGGCGACATTTCAAAGAAGCATTAAAGTATTTTGATGAAGGTATTAAAATCGAAAAATATAATGCACAAGCTTACGGAAGTCGTGGTTTGGCAAAGGCAGGTTTGGGAGATTTTCAGGGAGCAATTCAAGATTATTCTTATTTATTAGAACTCAAACCCAACGATTCGAGAGCATTTTATTATCGTGCTTTGGCTTATTTTGATTTAAAAAATTACGAAAAAAGTTATGATGATATTGAAAGATGTTTGCGTATCAATCCTTCGGATAGTCGCGCTTTTTTTCAACGTTCTTTGTTAAAATATCAACTTAAAAATATTCAAGGAACTTTAGAAGATTTAGATGAATGTATTAGATTAAATCCAAAAGATGCCAAAGCATACCAAAATAGAGGTATTTTAAACGATGAACTCCAAAAATATCAAGAAGCTTTAAAAGATTATTCAAAATCTTTGCAACTAAAACCAAGCAATGAAGTGCTATATTATCGTGCAATTGCTTACAAAAATCTTAACAAATTGCAAGAAGCAATGGCTGATTTAGACAATTGTATTAAAAATAAATACGACAAAGCAGAAGTTTTTACACAAAAAGGTGATGTGTTGAGAATGCAAGCAAAAGGTGCGGAGGCTATCATAGAATACGAAAAATCTATCAAAATAAATCCAAAAGAAGCACAGGCGTATTATGGGCGTGCTTGCGTACATGAGGCGATGAAAAACAAAGACCTTGCCCTCAAAGACTTCCAAAAATCTGTCAATTTAGACGCAGGATTGAGTATGGGATTTTATAAAATTGGAGTGATTGAGTCTGATAATAAAAAATATAAAGAGGCAATAGAATCACTTAATAAATGTATTGCTATCGATAAAAAAAATTTTAGTGCTTATTTTTTAAGAGGAACACTCAAACAAAAATTAGAAGATTTTAAAGGGGCAGTTTTGGATTATGATGAAGTTATCAAATTAGAACCTAACAACAAAATGGCTTATGCTAAAAGAGGTATTGTCAGAATTTATTTGAAAGATATTGATGGTGGCAACCAAGACATAGAAAAAGCCGAAGAGTTGAACCAAAAAAAAGATATGAAAGATAAATAAAGTAGGTTTGGTACTTTGATAATTTTAGTGAAAAATGGGAGTTTTTTCTTCTTCTAAAAAACTTTATTACTCCACTAAAATTATCAGAGTACCAAATAATTTATATTTTTTGTAACTATTTAGGTTATTTTGGTGCAAGCGTGGATGCTTGCACCAGTGAATATCTCGTGCAAGCGTGGACGCTTGCACGAAGTTCATTATATTTTTTTCAAAAAACCATATAATTTAAAACTTCTTATGCCTAATAAAAGCAATATCGGTATTAATGAATGATGTAATTTTTGTGGAAAAACAAACCAAGCGATTAAAATAAAAGCAATAATAATAGTATTGATACCAAAATAAATGGATAACCAAGAAGGTTTTGATTTTTTTAGAAATAACCAAACAATCAAAAAATGTGTAGGCATAGCCCAAATGATATTCCAATTATATTTCACTGCTTTGTGGTCTGTCAAAAACCACATGCCTAAAAAGAAAATTCCTATCAAACCTACTAAACCAAACAAATTAGCATCTAAAACAAACGAATGTTTGTTGCGTTTGAAACCTATATAACTAACACTTGCAAATACGATAAAAAGCAACCAAAACACGCTATATGGATTAAAAATGCCTGTTTGTGTTTTTACTCGCAATCCTTTTACGACATCAGCGGTAAACAAAACCAACGGAATTTTTTGTCCTTTATCATCTATAATTTTTGCATTGCTCAAAGCATCTTGTAATCTATCAGGCAAAAACATACGTTGATAATAAGTTGGAATTTTGTCAGCAGGATAACCTAAAATCAAAGTTATTCCTAAGTTTAGCCATTGTTCTGATAAATAATTTTCTAAAAAATCTCTAAAATTTCTTTTTCGGACAGATGGATTTGTATCAAATAAAAGTTTTTCTTTCAATGTTTTTTCTAACACATCACGCACACGCGTAGAACAATTGTCATAAAAAAAATCATATAAATAAAATCTATTTTTAGGCAAATAATTATTTTCTAAAAAATCAACAATTGCTTGTTTTTGGTTGGTGTTTATATTTAAAATTTGTTCATAAACGGGGCGACCTTGACTGGCATAAAAGGCTAAAAAACTTTTATAATCTTCTTTTGAAATAGCATAATTTAACCGACCTTGAATAAATTTTCCCATAAAATTAGGCTCATCAAAATCAAATGTACCATAATTATACATAATATCCAAGCCATATAAACTGTCGTACACGCGAATACCTGTATGCCCAAAAATTGCATATAAATCTTCGCCGGGTGTGCCTGTAATGATACTAATTTGTGCTTTGGGTGATAGTTGAAAGGCTTTTAATGAAAACTGATTTGAACAAAAAAGTAAAAATAAGGTCAAAATAAATAAGTTATTTTTCATAAAGATAGTTAATTTTTTTTGCAAAGTAAACTATTTTGTTTTAAAATTCCAATTTTTTTATTCTAAGTTTCCAAAAGTTTAGAACTTTTGGAAAGTTAAATAAAATTATTTTCTTTTACTTTTTTTTGAAAATGTTAAAATAAATCTTTATTTTTGCAAAAAATATTAAATTAAAAACAAAAAAAATGTCTATACAACAACAATTTGAAGAAGCCGCCGTCAAATCAAAATCATTGACTTCAAAACCAAGCAATGAAGTGTTATTAAAAATTTATGCTTTATACAAACAAGCCACACAAGGAGATGTAAAAGGGGACAAACCCGGTTTTTTTGATATGGTTGGGCAAGCCAAATACAAAGCGTGGGAAGATTTGAAAGGCGAAACAACTGAAAATGCACAACAAAAATATATCGATTTAATAAATTCTTTGGCTTAAACAAATATGTACGAAATACCTTTTCATTCCGAAAATTTATCAAATTATCGCTTTTTAGTTACAGGTGGAGCGGGTTTTATCGGTTCTAATATTGTGGAATATTTGTTGAAATATGACGCAAAAGAAGTCAGAATTTTGGATAATTTAGCCACTGGTTTTTTAAAAAATATTAGTCCATTTATAGAAAAATCAAATTGTAATTTTATTGAAGGCGATATTAGAAATTTGAATACTTGTCAAGAGGCTTGTAAAAACATTGATGTTGTATTGCACCAAGCCGCTTTAGGTTCTGTGCCAAGAAGTATCAATGACCCAATTACGACAAATCAAGTCAATATTGATGGTTTTTTGAATATGCTGGTCGCGGTGCGCGATAATAAAATCAAAAGAATGGTGTATGCCGCTTCGTCTTCTACGTATGGAGATAGTCCACATTTACCCAAAAAAGAGGATATTATTGGCAAACCTCTTTCTCCTTATGCAGTTACTAAATTTGTCAATGAATTATATGCTGATGTGTTTGCAAAAACGTATCAAATGGAACTGATTGGGTTGCGTTATTTTAATGTTTTTGGGCAAAGACAAAATTATCAAGGAGAATATGCCGCGGTTATTCCAATTTTTATGAAGGCTATTACCGAAAAAAAATCAGCATTTATCAATGGAGATGGTGAGCAAACCAGAGATTTTACTTTTGTAGAAAATGCGGTGCAAGCCAATATTTTAGCAGGGCTTACACAAAATCCTGAGGCTGTTAATCAAGTATATAATGTGGCGGTGGGTGATAGAACTTCTTTGAATTTATTGTATCAAATTATCAAAGAATTGGGAAAATCTGATATAGAACCGACTTATAGAGAAAATAGAAAAGGTGATGTAAGAGATTCTTTGGCGGATATTTCAAAGGCACAAAAATTATTGAATTATCAACCTCAAATCAGAATAAAAGAGGGTTTACAAAAGGCTTGGCAATCGTTTGTAGCAAATATGTAATTTTTGTAACTATTTATATTGAAGTAATAAGACAAAATAAAGTGTAAAAAAGAATTTAAAAAAATCTGTTTTAATTTGTAAAACTTGTGTTATTGGTATTTTTTTTACAAATATAAAATTATACTTTAAAATTGTCCCATTACTTAAAAAAAATATAAATTGAACATTTTTTATATCCTACCTAAAAACATTTGCCCACTCAAAATAATAACAATCGCAGAAAATACCAAAGTCAAATGATGTTTGTTTTTATCTCCTAAAATCTTTATTAAAATAGAAGAAATGCTTAAATAAATCAATAAAGCAGTGATTTGCCCAAATTCAATACCTACATTGAACGCAAATAATTTTAAAATAATATTTTCATTGCTCAAAGCAAACATACTTTTTAATAAATTTGAAAAAGCAAAACCATGCACAAATCCAAAAACTAAAGCAATTACATACCTGATTTTAAAAGTGTTGGTGGCATTTGGATTGTCAAAAAAATTATAAACAGCCGTCAAAATAATCGTCAATGGAATTAACATTTCTACTGTTTTAGTTGGAAAAACTAATATATTCAGGGCGGAAAGTGCCAAAGTAATAGAATGTCCAATGGTAAAAGCGGTAATTAATATCAATAAAGTTTTCCAATTTTTCCAGCTATACAAAATACTTAAAACCGCCACAAACAACAAATGGTCTAAGGCATCGATAGCAATAATATGTTTATAGCCTACTTGAAAATAGGCTTGAAATTCAGTCATTTTTAATATTTATTTTCCTTTTAATTTAGATAAAACTGCCCAACGTGGGTCAATAAATTCCTCTTGATTTTGTTCTTTTTTGGGTTCGTTTTTTTCAGAAGAATAAACCAAAATGCTATCTTGTTCGTCGTCTTCGTCTATATTTTCATCTCTAAATCGTGGGTGTAGTTTTTTGATGGGCAAAGCCAGCCCGATTAGTTCATAGATAGTTTCTTCAAAATTTATTTCGTGTGCTTCACGTGGAATGATTTCGAGTCCAATATCTTGTATTTCTGCTTTTTCTCCAAATTTATAAATCATTTTTTCTTTGATATTCAAGTCCTCATCAAATTCATCTAAACTTCTATCACAAATCAAAGTAATATTTCCATTCAATTCGATGATGCTTTGAATCATTGTTTCAGATTTTTGTAAAGTTAATATTACTTCAATATTTCCATTAGAAATCGTGTCTTCAAAATATTTTTTAAAAAAGTTGTCTGAAATTTGATAGCCATATTGGTAAGACTGATTTTTAAGCCCTGCAATAGGAATACGTAATGAGTTTATTTTTTCCATTGTTTTTTGTCTAATTTTTTTTGTAATTGTATGATGTAATCTTCTTTTATATTGCAAAGATAAACAATTATTGATAAAAAAATATTATTTAAAAATATTTTTTTTTGTAATTATGTAGCCTCAAACAACTTATCTGAATGAAAATAAAAAAATAATCTCAAAAATATCCAATTTATTCTAATTATTACTATATTTGCAAAAAAATCAAAATATTTAATTATTTGATTAAAAATTAGTAACTATTTACTATTTAACTTAATTGTTGGTAAAACCACAAACGTTTGCACCAAACATTATTTTATGCAAGCGTACACGCTTACACAAGATAACAATCATTAAATATCCACTTATTTAAAATATTTTTTATGCAGAATGAAAATAATATCTTCGTTAGTTCTGAAATCGGAACACTCAAACGTTTAATGATTCATAGCCCTGATAGTGGCTTAGGTAAAGTTGTCCCTTCAAAAGCACAAGATTGGCTTTTTGAGGATATTATTCATCTTGAAAGTATGAGAAAAGATGAATATGATTTTTATGTCAAAATTTTATTATATTTTTTAGATACTGATAAAGTAAAAGGAAAATTACACGAAATTGATAAACCTGAAAACAAAAGAGGATTTTATAAACCCGATGACAAAAATTATTTTAAGTCTGATAAAGTCATTGACCCACAATATTTATTGAGCCAAATTTTAGAAAATGATCAAATTAAATCTAAGTTAGTGGCTTCAGTTTGTGCCGTCGAACGTACTACTTATCAACTCCAACAAGCCTTGATTTCGCTTTCGCCCAATGATTTATCAAAAACTTTGATTTCTGGGACACTTCCCAACGGAAAGATGGTTTTTCCACCTACTCCTAATTTTATTTTTACAAGAGATATTGGTATCACCATCAATAATCATTTATTGTTGAATCGTCCTGCGAAGGTTGTGCGTGTGCGTGAATCCTTGATTATGAAATATATTTTTCACAATCACCCGTTTTTTGCAGATTTACAAAGTAAAATTATTGAAGTTACGGAAGAAGACCATCAGTTTTTTTTGAGTGATGACGATAAATTTTTGAATGAAGTTACGGTGGAGGGTGGAGATGTGATGACTGTAAGCCCCGAACAAATTATCATTGGTTGTAGTGAACGAACATCTTTGACGGCAGTTAATCAAATTATCACTTTTTTATTCGAAAAAAATGTAGTCAAAAAAGTAGCAGTGGTTAAAATTCCTTCTAAACGTGATTTTATGCACATAGATACAGTTTTTACACAAGTCAAACGAAATATGTGGGTAATTTTTGGGGCATTATCAAAACAAAATGTTGCTTTTCAAAACAAAGATTATACACGCCATTTTATTGACAAAGGTATGAATATGAAACCACATATTTTGCAATTTGAAAAAGGCGTTACTGAACCTAAAAAATTTGAATATTTGGAAGATTTGTTAGATGATATCAGCCAAAATGATTTAAAATCAAGCCAACCAACGCAGTTTATTTATTCAGGAGGCAATGTTTTTCCTTTCGAATTGAGAGAGCAATGGACTGACGCTTGTAATGTTTTGGCATTGAAAGAAGGAGTAATTATAGGGTATGACCGCAACACAAAAACGGCTGATGAGTTTAAAAAACAAGGTTTTAGAGTTGTAGAAGCAGAAGTACTTTTAGATGAGTTTGAAAGTGGTAAAAATTCTCCTGAAAATGTAAAAGATACACTGATTTTATTGCCTTCTGCTGAGTTATCACGTGCCAGAGGAGGCTCGCATTGTATGAGTATGCCGATTTTGAGAGAAAGTATTTAATGATTATTATTTCATTTCAAGTATCCGAGTATAAATAGTTTATATTATTTTTTGAACTTTTAAAAGAAATTTTAGGCTTTTTGAGTATTATAAAGATGTTTTTCTCATAATTTCATT
>RDXZ01000127.1 GCA_004293265.1 Bacteroidota bacterium
AGCAAAGCGAAAAATCTTACTTTTAAATGACTATCTGTAAACGAAAAATAAGATTCCTCCTTTCAGTCGGAATGACAAGGTTTATACCAAAACCATTTTCCGATGTGTATATAATAATTAGTTATTTTTTTAAAGTCCTTTAGGACTGAAATCTTTGTAGAAAATAAAAATAAAGATAAAAAACGCTGTAAGCGTGAAATCTTATATCATCTCTACGAGATTTTTATTGTTTTTTATACTATTGCTACAAAGATAACACGCCAAAGGCGTTCAAAATAAATGTTTACTAAAATTGTCAGAGTACCAAAAAATTTTAGATATATATTTTATGGAAATAGAAATAGCCAATATAAAAGTATCTTTAGATGCCACTAAATTGATACTAATGCAAAAAAAAATAACAGACATTTCTCCTTTGCGAGAACTAACAAAACTCACTAAACTGAATTTGTACCACAATCAAATTTCAGACCTTTCTGCTTTGCAGGAATTGACAGAATTAACTGAATTGAATTTGTATCAAAATCAAATTTCAGATATTTCACCTTTGCAAAATCTTACCAAGTTAAAAAAATTAAGCCTCAAAGAAAATAAAATTTCAAATATTTCTGCTTTACAAGGGCTTACGTCATTGGTAGAGTTGGATTTGAATTTCAATCAAGTTTTGGATATTTCCGCTTTGCAATGGCTTACAAAATTGAAAGAATTGCATCTGCACAGCAGTAAAGTTTCTGATATATCTATTTTGCAAGGACTTAAAAAATTGACATTTTTGAATTTACACGCCAATCCTATTGCAGACATCACTTGTCTAAAAGGACTTACAAAATTGACGTTTTTAGATTTGGGCAAAACGCAACTTTCTGATGCTTCTGATGTTTCTGTTTTAGAAACGCTCAAAGATTTACAAACATTGGGTTTAGAGAATATTTCTCTTGCTTCTGCCAAAATAGAAAAAATAAGAAATGCTTTAAGTTATTCTCCCGGTGTACCTTATTGTAATATTCGATTATAGATTTCCAATTGGTCGTAGCATTCGCTACGACCTACAAATATCAAACATAACGCTCAATGATGTCAACTTAACTATTTTATCAAAAAAAAACATAATATTAATTTTGTTTTATGGCTGAAAAATAAAATAAAAATGATATTTTTGAAAAAAAATAAAAATTGGAAAAGTATTTGTTTTATCAATAAACAATAAACAAAGTCGGACAAAAATAGTTTTAATCAATATGAGTTTAAATTCACCACATATTAAAAATAATCTTTGGGAAAAAATAGGCACAAATACAAAAAAATTAAAATTTTTTGCTATTTTATTGTCTTTTTTCTCTTTTTTGACTTTGTGTTTATATGTATATGCACAATGGAAAATACAATATTATTGGATTTATAGTATGCTTTTGAGTGGTTTGTTCTTACCTTTGTTTATCTATTATCGCCGTCAAGTCAGTCAAATATACAATAAATTTATGGACGAAGTAGAAAATAGACAAACACATCAGGCTTCCTTAGCATTATTGCCTTATCAAAAAAAGTTTATTAAAATTGCTAATAATTGGACTTTCAAAAGAATTATTTTTTTTGTAACTGCTTGTTTTTTATTAGGTATTTCTGGAAAATTTATCAGTAAAGAAATTAAAATAAGAAGTATCACAAAACCTCAAACCATTGCAACTGCACGAAAAATTGCAAAACAAAATACACAAGATTTTCTTACAAAAATAAAAGAAAATATCAATAAAACGCAAAAAAAATTAACTGATGTTCAAATTCATAAAAAAGTAATCGAAAAAACATTAAGCGAAGCAAAAAATTCTTATTATCAACAACAAGGAAATTATTATCAAAGTAGCGGCTTTTTACAACTTCTTTATGTTGCCAACAATAAAATGCAACAATTTGGTAGCATTGCCGAAAAAGAAGAAATAATTAAAAGTGATGAGATGATTTTCACACAAGTAGCGGGAATGAAAAAAGTAGAATTAGATATTTCAGAAAAAGAAACCGCACAAGCAGAAAGTGATTTGAGTAATCAAGGTGCATTGTTGCAACAATTTAATAGTCTTTTGTCTTATCAACAAAAATGTCAATATAAAGCACAAAAAGGACTTCAAAGCGACCAAAAAAGTATGGAAACTTTGCAAAAAGAACTCATAAATATCCAAAAAGTAGAACAAGAATTATATGAATTAATTTGTTTGGATAATCTGCAACTCATTCAAAATGAAAAAAATCTATCCGTTTCAAATTCACGATAATTTTTTATTCTTCTATCATTTTTCGTAATTCTTGTTCTGATAATTCCCCCTGATGTTTTTTTATTATATTTTTTGAAGAAATAATCAATGTAAAAGGAATGGCTCCGTCCCAATTCTTATCAATTTTATCAATCCATTTATTGGCATTTGCTTCATCTAACAAATAAGAGTCGATAGTCAATTTTTTCTTTTTTAATAAATTGAGTGCTTTTTCTTCAGTATCTTCTACGGCTACAAATATAAACTGAATAGGTTTTGATTTCATTTCCAAAGATAATTTGGAAAAATATGGCAATTCTTTTACACAAGGCACACACCAAGAAGCCCAAAAATTAACTACTTTTAAAGTATCATTTTTTGTGTTGATAATATTTTCTAATTGTTCTATTTTGATACTTTTGATTTTTTGTGCAGATAAAATATTGACAAAAAATAGCAAAATAATAATAAAAATTAAGTTTTTTTTCATTTTTTTTAATTAATTGAATTACAATAACTTTCCAAAAGTTTCAAACTTTTGGAAAGTTAAAAACTATCTAAATAAATACCTTTATTTTAATTTTGCCAAACCTTCTTTAATTCTTTTGACTGCTTCTTTTAAGTTTTCGTCAGAGGCGGCATAAGAAATTCGAATGCAACTATCCATACCAAAAGCGGCACCCGAAACCAACGCCACGTGTACTTCTTCTATCAAATACATACACAAATCTTCCGAATTTTTGATAACTTTATCCCCAAAACTTTTACCAAAATAAGCACTTACATCAGGAAAAATATAAAAAGCACCATCAGGAATATAAGTTTTGATATGAGGAATTTGTTTTAATTGTTCCAACATCAAATCTCGTCTATGTTTATAAATTTCTGTCATTTTTTTTACAGACTCCAAACTTCCCTCAGTAGCTGCTAAAGCGGCTTTTTGAGCAATAGAACAAGTGGCAGATGTAAATTGACCTTGTAATTTATCACAGGCATCAACTATCCATTTGGGAGCCGCCATATAGCCAACTCTCCAGCCTGTCATCGCAAAACCTTTCGCATATCCATTGACGGTAATAGTGCGTTCTTTGAGGGCAGGAATTGAGCCAATACTAAAATAAGGTTCATCTAAAAAAGAAATATATTCATAAATTTCATCAGCAATAATATAAATATTTTGGTGCGGAATCAACACTTCTGCCAACGCTTCCAATTCTTTGCGTGTATAAACTGCTCCCGTTGGATTAGAAGGAGAAGAATACAAAATCGCCTTTGTTTTGGGCGTAATGGCATTTTTAAGTTGTTCGGGGCTAACTTTAAAACCATTTTCTACGCCTGCCTCAACGATAACCATTTTACCTTCTGCTAATTTAATAATTTCCTTGTAAGTAACCCAATAAGGTGCAAAAACAATGACTTCATCACCCGGATTTATCATTGTCAAAATAGCGTTAGCAATGGTTTGTTTTGCGCCTGTTGAAACGATAATATTTTCTGCTTGCCAATCTAATTGATTATCTCGGCGGAGTTTTTCGGCAATAGCTTTTCTCAATTCGGGTATTCCTGCGACAGGTGTATAAAAACTAAAATTGTCATCAATGGCTTTTTTGGCGGCTTCTTTTACGTGTTCGGGAGTATTAAAATCAGGCTCACCAAAATTAAGTTTTACGACATTATGCCCAAGTGCAGCAATTTCTCTTGCTTTTTTTGCCATTGCAATCGTTTCAGATTCAGCCAAACGATTTATTCTTTCAGCAATTATTTCTTTTGTATTCATTTACTTTTAATTTTTTTGCAAATATACTTATAACTTTTGAAATGTTTAATAATTATTTCTATTTTTTTTGTATGAGTTGTATGTTTAGAAAAATGTTTTAGATTGATGACAATCGTTTATTCTCATCAAAAATAATAAAAAATATTCTCCCAAAACCTTATCTTACAAATAAAAAACTCGTAACTATTTAGGTTATTTTGGTGCAAGCGTCCACGCTTGCACCAGTTAATATCTCGTGCAAGCGTCCGCGCTTGCACGAGGTTCAGAAAAAATATTCTCCCAAAACCTTATCTTACAAACAAAAAAACTCCCAAAATTGCTTAATATTTAAGTTATCAACCATCAAAAAAAATAGTTATAATTCAAAAAAAGTATTATATTTGCAATATTATAACCATCAATCGAGTTATATTATCAAATTCAATTTTATAACATTTTATGCCTTTTATTTTTCCTAATCCACTTTTTTCTACGGTTAGTTTATTTGTAATTTCTTTAGATAATGAAGGAAATATTGTCTATATTAATCCTTACGCGGCTAAAATTTTGGGATATAAAATTCAAGATTTAGTTGGCGTAAATTTTTCAGAAGTGGTCGAAAATCCTCAAAAAAATACTACTAAAAATAATGAAAATGACGTTTGGAAAGAAGTTACAAAAGAATTAAAATGTAAAAATAATCAACTTTGTTATGTGCATTTTAATACCACTATTGAGGAAGAAAATGGACTTATTACGCACATAGGAGAAAATATTACGCAAAACTATCAAGCCGTCGAAACATTAAGAAAAAACAATGAGGTGATGCAAGATTTGTTTGATAATTCTGGAGATTTGATTTTTATTTGTGATTTGAAAGGAAAAATTTTATTCGCTAACAAAGCCTGTAGGCGTACATTAGGATATAAAACCGAAGAAATTAGTTCGTTAAATCTCAATGAAATCATCTATTCAAAAGCAAAATATTCTACTAAAATTGGGATTTTGGATATTATCAGAAAAAAAAGTGCAAGCAATTTTGAAACAATTTTGGTGGGAAAAAAAGGAAATTTAATTTATCTCGAAGGAAATATTAACTGCAAATTTGAAAACGAAAAACCTATCGTTTTAAGAGGTATTTTACATAATTTAACTGAAAAAATAAGAGCAGAAAAATCACAAAATCTATATTATTCTATCGCAAATCTGACCGTAAAAAGCAATAATTTAGACCAACTTTATACAAGTATTCACGAAGAATTAGGAAAAGTCATCGAGGTAAATAATTTTTATATCAAATTATACAACGAAGACAAATCTAAAATTTTATTCCCTTATTATACTGACGAAGCCCAACAAAATGAAGCAGTGATAAGATACAGGACTGCAGGGCAAGGCTTGACAGATTACGTAATGCAGTCTGAAAAAGCACTTTTTTTGACCGAAAATGAAATTACAGATTTATTAAAAAAAGAAAATTTAAGACTTTTTGGACCCAAACCAAAAGTCTGGATTGGTGTACCTTTGAAGTTTGAAAATAAAGTTATTGGGCTGATTTCTGTCAAATGTTATAAAGACCAAAACACATATAGCATTGAAGATTTGGAATTATTAGATTTTATTTCAGGGCAGATTGCTTTGGCAATTCAACGCAAAAAAAATGAAGAAGAATTGGAAAAACAAACCGCAAGATTAGAGGCGGTTTTTGATAGTAGTTCGCATATTATGTGGACAATTGACAAAAATTATAAATTGACTGCATATAATCAAAACTATTTTCAATTTGTTGATAATCAAGGAATTAACCAAAATAATTCCTTAGAAAATGATATGTTATCGATGGAAAATCGTGTCAAAAACAAAGGACTTTATGATTTTTGGCACGCCCAATATGAGCAAGCATTCACAGGAAAAAAATTACATTTTGAGTGTAAAATGCCCGCAGGAAAAGAAAAATTTTATTGGTGGGAAGTTTTTTTAAATCCAATTAAAAATATTTATGGTGAAATTGAAGAACTTTCTGCCATCGCACACGATATTACCAACAAAAAAATCGCTGAAATTCAACTCAAAGAAAATACTGAATCGATGCGAAAAGCCAAAGAAATGGCTGAAAATTCTTTGCGAGTCAAAGAAAATTTTTTGGCAAATATGAGCCACGAAATCAGAACACCTATGAATGGCGTAATCGGAATGATTGATGTTTTGAACGAAACAAACCTTGATGCTCAACAAAAAGAATACGTCAATATTGTTAAAAAATCATCTTATACATTGCTCAATATTTTGAATGATATTTTAGATTTATCCAAAATAGAAGCAGGAAAAATGAAATTACAATCTAAATCTTTAGATTTAAGAAAAACAATTGAAAAAATCAGCACTCTTTTTTTGCAACAAGCAGAAAAGAAAAATTTAAAAATTTTGATTGAAATAAGTGAAAAAATACCACAATTTATTATCGCAGACGAAACTCGTTTGTTACAAATTATTTCAAATTTGATGGCAAACGCTATTAAATTTACAGAAAAAGGAAGTATTACACTTAAAACAACTATAGATAAAAAAATAAATAAAAATATCAGCATTAAAATTGAAGTAAAAGACACAGGAATTGGTATTGCCAAAGAAAATTTGGATTTATTGTTCGAAACTTTTAGCCAATTAGACTCATCTTGGTCTAAAAATTATGGTGGCACAGGTTTAGGTTTGGTGATTTCAAAAGAATTAACGAGGTTGATGAAAGGCGAGATGGGCGTAAATTCTAAAATTGGAAAAGGTAGTGATTTTTGGTTTACTTTTTTGACTACTCAAACGCAAAAACTACCCGAAGAGCAAGAAAAATTAACCACAAAAAATGAAGATTGGAAAGAAATTTTAAATAAAATTGAACCTCTTATTTTAGTGGTTGATGACAATAGTGTAAACAGAAAAGTAGTAAGTGAAATCTTAAAAAAATACAAATGCAATATCTTAGAAGCAAATAGTGGAAAAGAAGCCATTGAAAAAGTACAAAAAAATGATTTTGATTTGATTTTGATGGATATTCAAATGCCTGACCTCGATGGCGTGCAAACTACTTATCAAATTAGAAATTTATTACTCAAAAAAATTCCACCTATTATTGCACTGACCGCTTATTCGATGAAAGAAGATAGGCAAAAATTTTTAAATCAAGGCTTTGATGATTATCTTTCAAAACCTATTCATGCTAAAAAATTGGTCGAAAAAGTAATCGAAAATTTACAAATAAATAATCATTTTTTTGAAAACCAAACCACAACATATAAACAAGAAAATATCAAAAATATAGAAGAAAATGATATTTTAGATATGAATATTTTGGCTCAATTAGAAAAATATGGTGGTAAAGATTTGGTAAAAGAAAGTTTAATGGAATTTGTAGAAGATACAAAAAACCTACTTTTTTCTTGTCAAAATGCTTTAAAGGAAAATAATTTATCAATTTTAAAAGGCAATTTGCATACGCTCAAAGGCAATGCAGGTACGTTGGGCGTGATACAAGTGGCTTCGCAAGCCGCAAAAATTGAAAAGAAATTGAAAGAAAATGACTTAGAAAACTTAGATGATTTTTTCTTAGATTTAGTGCGTGTTTTTGATATTTTTTTGGAAAGTTCTTTTCTATAAAAATGTTTCTATAAAAAATATGGTTGGAATTTATTTGAAAATATAAAAGAAATTGTTGTTTCTTGCCAATGTAGTTTTCTATCGTATTTGAGTAATTAAAGATATATTTTTGTTATCAAATCGGTAGGAAAAATGCTTTAAAAAACCAATTGACAACAAGTAGAGAAATTTCAATAATACAAAAAAATGGAATGAGTGCTTTGTGTTGTTTACTCCAATTTGTTTACTTATAAATTATTGATTTTCAATTTTTTATCAAATATTTTGAAAAATATTTTGGAATTTTTAAAGGAAATATTTATTTTTGCGTTGAGATATGTGTGAGTTACGTGTAGTTATGAATTAGTTTTGTATTTTCTATTTGAGTTAGGTGTCAGGCGACAATCATTCAATACCTTACAAATTTTTATTAACAACTTGACAAACAACTCAACACAAAAACATCTAATATTTTAAAACATAATTTTTAGTTTTTACTTTTATCAACAACAATTTTGACAATTATGCTAACATTGACAGAGGAAGAAATAGAAGAAATAGCAGAACAACTTGACTGTGGTATTCGTAGCTTTTGGCACAAGACAACAAGAGAACTTTTATTTGTGCCTGATATTGACGAAAACCCCTTCATAGACATAGAGTTTTTCGAAGATGACTTTGAAAAATTAAATCAAAATCTTGACGACTATATTGAAATTAGAAAACCAAATTCGTCTGATAGTTTTAGAATTATGGATGGTTTTGCATAACAATTAAATGACAACAAAAAACTAAAAAATAAACTAAAAGAAGCATTGAATAAGAGAAGACCATTCAGAGAATTTAAGTTTGTAATTGACAATTCAGGCATTTACAGAGAACAATGGTTTGACTTTAAAAATGCACAACTAAAACAATGGGTATATCACAAATTTAACGAAGCAACTAATCAAAACACAGAAGACCAAAACAATGAATAGGATTTTGTGTCAGGCAGGCTGATGTGTAAACTTGGATATTTGTGTGCGTTTTTTCTGTTTTTTTTATATTTTTGTGAAGTTTTTGGAAAGAATTAAAAATTTTAAGAAATCAAAATTTAAAAATGCGAATTGAAGTTCGTGTAAGTAATAGTTGTGCGTTATTTTAGAAACCGACATCATAAAAAGAAATGGAAAGATCACCATTAGATAAAAAAATTTCACTAACAGACTTCAATGACTTTTACTGGTTGAAAGAAGAACTTATAGAATTTTGCAGACAAAACGACATTAAAACCTTTGGTGGAAAAATTGAATTAACAAAACGAATACAAAATTTCCTTTTGACAGGCGAAAAGGTAACACAAGTAAAAGCAACTCATAAACCAAAATCCAATTTTAATTGGAATACAGAGAAATTAGATAATTCTACGCTGATTACAGACAACTATAAAAATACGGAAAACGTAAGAGCCTTTTTTATAAACGAAATTGGGGCAAACTTTTCATTCAACGTGAAATTTATGAATTGGTTGAAAGGAAATGTAGGTAAAACTTTGGCAGATGCTGTAAAAGAGTGGAAAGAATTAGACAATTTGAAAAAAGATAAAAATTATGTATCTGAAATTGCACCGCAATTTGAATACAACAAATATATGAGAGCATTTTTGGCTGACAACCCAAACTTGACAAGTAAAGATGCTATGAAATTTTGGAAATTGAAAAGTGCAAAGCGTGGAACAAATGAATATGAACGAACAGATTTAGAACTAACATAAAAAAAATGCACAACATTGTATTTATGAAAAAGGGGCAGAAGTGCTAAATTTGGGCTAAGGTGCTTTTAAGTGGCTTTTGTGGTAAATTGAACTTTTGTGCTTTTAATTCCCCTTATTCATAAATGCTTTTCCGTTATGCGATACTATAAGAAAAAACACTAACTTTGCAAAAAAACAACGATTACTGAATGACACCCATAGAAAAGACCTTAGAACTACTCAATTTACACCATAGGTCATTTTTTGAGGCAAAGCCTTTTGCAGACGAAACACAACACCCTAATCCGTCAGACACTCGTGGCTGGTCGCAAATTTTAGTAAGCCTACTTTATCAAAAAAAGGGTTTAGCACGTCAAAAAGGAGCAGACATAGAAGATGGTTCAGACGTAAAAGCCGCAAGTGCTTGGGACGCTATTGACACACCACGTTTTAATGGCGTTATTAAAGCAGGAACAAAAAGTGAACTATCAGGGAATATGGCTTCCTTAGATGCTATGCCCAAATTGTTTTTTGTGTTGTGGGACAACGAGCCTGAAAACAAACGGGAAAGGTGCAGAGTTTGGGTTTTAAGACCTCAACACGACACTATTTTTAGAGAAATATGTGAAAAATGGTATAAACAACGAGATGAAGGAACTATAACAAGTAATAATTTTCAACTACACCCACCAAGAAATCTAAATAGTAGTATCATCACAAATGATTGTGGTAATTTGATATATCCATTACTTTTTAGTGCTGAATGGGTTGAAAATCAATATATTGTTACATTTTTTGACGAAAGTATTTTGGAAAATGGACTTTGTACTAAACCTACACCAGAACAAGAAAGCGAATTGCAAGAACAAAAAAAGGCGTTAAGCAAAGCAAAAAGAGAATTAAAAAAGATAGAAAAAGAAGCAACTGAAATAATAGCAGTAAAACCTAAAAAGACCAGAAAAAAGAAAGATTAAGGCAATTTTGATTAAACTGTTAGTTCAAAAACTTCATTTTTTAACTGAAACATCTCAAAACGTAAATGATTAAATTGTTTGTCTTTTTGCTCATAAATCAATGCTTTATGAACTAAATTTTCGTACTTTTTTGTATTTTTCTGTGGCAAAGGTATCAAAATATTGCCTAAATCTTGTGCTTTGATACGATTATGAGATGACGAAGTACCTGATGTAGTGGCATTAATCTGAGTTTGCACATAAGGCAACATCAAAAGTAATTTTAAAGCATAATTGCTTAATTCTGTTTTTGAGTTCATAATTTCAAATTCACTTGAACAAGTCAAAGGAAAATCTAATTCGGGAACTACCAAAACCCTCAAAATACGTGGATTTATTTTAGAAAACAGCAAATCACCACCTTTGCAAACTGTACCTTGATATTTGGGATTATAGGTTAAAAGTTCTTCATAATTCAAGTTATCACCATTAACAATATGTAAGACACTAATACACTTACTTTCAGGCAAAATAAGTTCTTTTTTCCTTACATTGGTTTCAAATTTAGCAATTTCTGAAAGTTTAACTAATTGAATTTCGTTGTTTTGTAAAAGATTAATTGCCTCATATTTTTCAGCGTTGTAATGACTTGCAGTCCAAGACTGTATTTTTAATAATTCGGAATTGATAAGTACGCAAGATGGCTGTTTTGACAAAATAAGTTCTTTTTCAATTGGTTCATTAAATTTTGTTTGTTTGTAAGCCTCTAAAATTTTTGGCAATTCATTTTCTCCTTCTGCATATTTTACGGTTGCCCCTTTTTTGGTACTTACTTCAAAACCAATGTTTTCACACTTTGCCATAAAAGTTGCTTTATGCAAAGTATCAGTTTTTTGTAAATACAAAATACTTGTTTTGGTTCGTGTTCCTGCCTGTGCGAATGTAACCGCAGGTAATTCGATAATTGCTTTTACTTGCACATTTTTTTTGTATGCCAACCGATAACGCAACATATTTGCTAAACCAGCAGAAGAAATAACACTATCAGGCACAACCGCCAAAAGTTTTCCGTTGGGCTTTAATAATTGCAAACAACGGTCTATAAATAGGATTTCAGAACTAAAATTTGTGCCATTTTTAAAAATCAAATCTTGTAACAAAGGATAATGTTGTTTGGCATCAGGTTTTAGTTCTTCGCTTGAAAATTTAGCCCCAAAAGGTGGATTAGTCAAAATTAAATCAATTTTACCTTCGTAATTATCTAAAAAAGACTTTCCTACCAATGAATTATTATTTGCAATGACTTGATTTTGAATATTTGCCAAAAACAAATTGATTTTTGATAATTTTACCATTCGTTCTACTTTATCTTGTCCAATTAACCTAAGTTGTTGTTTATCAATTAAATTATTTTTTTGATAAAAGGTAGAAAGAAAAGAGCCAACTCCACAACAAGGGTCTAAAATGGTAAAATCCGTATCAATATTTTCATCTTTCAAATCAAATAAAGCCATTTCACACATCAACTCAACTGCCTCGTAAGGTGTCATATATTGAGCATCTTCTATGTGATTTCGGAAACTATCTCTTATAAAGTGTCCAAAACATTCATTTAACAAATCGAAATTTTTACTATCATTCAGAACACGATCTACTGAACTTACCACAAGTTTTAAAAGTAAGTATGCAAAATGGTTGTCATTGTCATCAATATTCAAATTGGCTTTTTTATCAAAAATATCTATATAAGCAGTGATTTTGGTAAATAACTGTTTTAACTCTATAACTAATTGATAATCATTATTTTGTTCGTATGCAAAGATGAGATTATTGATATTTTTTTGCTCTTTCTGCACTTCATAAACGTACATAGTAATATACTTGGCTATTTCATCAAGTTTTGCATTAGCGTCATCAAATTTGCCGTACTTATGGAAAAGTTCCCTGATTTGAGCCAATTCTGAATAGAAAGTTTCGATAGAAGTCATTGTTTTGATATTTTAGATTACAATCCAAAATTAGATAATAATCACAAGAATACCAAATAATTAACAAAACTTTTGTAAACTTGCGAAAAAATAAATAGCATCGCACAACATTGCATTTATGCAAGGCGGGCTAAGGTGCTAAAAATGAACTTGGGTGCTTTCTATTTGGTTTAGTGCCTTGTGGTGCAATGGTGCTATCAAGCCCAGTCTACATAAATGCTTTTCCGTTGTTTTCAACCCCACTACAACAACATTCTAACAAATAAAAAATGGTTCTTAGAAAGTTATTACGGAACTGCCAAATAGAAGGCTCAAATTAAGCTTAGGTAAGCGTTTTTGCTATCCAAAAATCGTATTCCCGCAATGAAGAACCTAAAAATTGAAAGCATTTAAAACCACCAACAAAAACGCTAAAACTTTTTTGGAATTGCTACATATACCCTGCGAAAAATTCTGTTGGTATCATCAAAACCATTAATAGTACCTGTAACCGACACATCATAAATCAAAATGCCGTCTTTATAACTCACAATGCGCGAATAACTCGTTTGTTTGTCGCTATCTTGATAAGCAATAAAGTGATAATTTCCTTTTTTTACAACGTTATAATTTTTACTTAAACTCTTTTGTTTGAATGTAAAAGTTCTTTTTCCTGAATTTTCGAGTGCTTCATATTCTTCAACTGCATTGTTAGGTATAAATCTTTCGACCACAAAATTAGCAAATTGCCACGTATAAATCACATCATTGGGGTCGTCCTCAAAATGAAAAGAACGTAATTTTCCCCAATCATATTTATACAAAGTATCGTTCATATTGGGAGGCAATGCAGAAGGTTTCATAGCAATCAAATCTTGAATGCTTGGATTTTTATTTTTTCGTGCTGATAATAATAAATCATATATTTCAGAGGCAATTTCTGGCGTGATTGTTTTATTTTGTGCAAAATTTTTTATATTCAAAGAAATAAAAAATATAAAAAGCATCAAAAATTTCATTTTTATCATAGTTTTGTGTTTTTAAATTGAAGAAAATAATTGTTGAAAATAGAATTATATTTTCGATAATTTTTGTGAAAAATAAGATTTATAACCACTTTGGACACAATTATTGCATTGTCCTACTTGGTGGCTTTGTTTAATACTTTAAAATTTTAATTTATTACACTTAAAAAAACAATTAATTTAATTTTTTTGGTACAAGTAGTGTTTTAGCGTCCCTGTTCAATGTTATCAATGTAAGAAAATCCACGTTTGCACCTAAAAACCCTAAATAATTATCAAATCTTTGCGTTAAAATACAAAGACTAAAAAATTATTTGGCTGATGAAAAAACCAATCCACCTAAAACTTTTGGAAAAAAATAAGTTGTTTTTGCAGGCATAATATAACCATTTTTGATGACATTTTCTATTTCTTGCAAGGTTACTTTTCGAGTGATAACTGCAAATTGTGCTTTTTTAGACTCAACTTGTTTGTAACATTGTGAAATTTGATGCGTAAAATCTAAATATTCGAATTGCATTTGTTCTCGCAAACCTAAACCTTTTTCTAATACAAAATAATGTAAAACACTTAAATCTAATTTTTTTACTTCATCAGGTAAATCAGCGACAAATTTTTCCATTGCATCTTTTTTTAGTTTGGCTAAATAAGATTTTTGAGGAAAAACCAATAAAAAAGTGCCTAAATTTTCACTTGGTGCTAAGCCTTTATTTTGTGTATGTGTGGTTTCAGTAATCTCAAAATATTCACTAATGGTATCAAAAAAATCTTTTTCATCAAAATTTTTCAAAGAATGTAAAATACGATGCGTTGGAAAAACGCCCAAACTACTCGAAACCGTATTAGTGAACCACATCAAATGAAAATTATACAATTCTTTTCCCGTATGATTTGGATTTTGTTCTTTTTGCATTTTGGCATATTTATAACTGCTTTCGTACCTATGATGCCCGTCTGCTATCCAAACTTGCTTTTCAGCCAAATTTTTGATGAATAAATCGATGATTTTTTTATCGTGAATCACACTCAAAACGTGCCTCGTGCCATTCTGGTCAGTTACTTCGGACATCGGACTTTCGATGGCTTCGTCCATATATTTTTCCAAATTTTGTGATTCGTCAGTATAAAAAGCATGCGTTGGAATGGTGTGCATTTCTGTATTTTCCAACAAAGCCACTCGATGTTCTACGGCTCTTTTGATAGTGAGTTCGTGTGGTAAAACATTTTTTTGCTCAAAACTTGTGGCTTTTATGTGTGCAATAAAACCTTTTCGGCAATATATTTTTTCGATATTTTCTTTCAAATGAAAATATTGATAATATATATAAATGCCTTCTAAGGCATCTTTTTCGATTACTTTATCTAACTTCCAATTTTCGACTCTCCTTTTTGCATTGTGATAAGGAGGTGTATCAATTGGTGAAGATATATGAAAATAGTGAAAAGGTTGTTGATAAAACATTGCTTTTTTTTGTTGTGCAACCGTTTCAGACATCGAGGCAGTAATATCTTGTAAATTTTCTTTCAAAAAATCATTGTATTGCCAACCACGCAAAGATTGTATTTCAGCCATTTAAAAAATCATATTTTTTTTTGCAAAGGTAAATTAATTTTATCAAAAATAAAAAAATAATGCAAACGATTGTTAAAAAATGTTGGTTTGATAATCATAAGAAGTTATTTTTTCGGTTATAAAAACACACCAAAATCTTTGCGAAACTTTGCAGTTAATTCGTTTTGATAATCATTCATTTTCAATCAGTTTTATTTCTTCTTCTGAAAGATTATATAATTTATACACTAAAAAATCTATTTCTGTGTCTAAAAAATTTATTTTTTCTTGAATTGTTTTAAATTTGTT
>RDXZ01000128.1 GCA_004293265.1 Bacteroidota bacterium
TATTTTACCAATATAAATACCTATTAAAAGTTAATTATTGATATTTTTTTTGTATTTTTTCAATAATATATGGCGTAAAATAAAGAAGTTAGGGTTTAAAAACAATTCCTGCCGTTGGTACCCATTCATTTTTTGCTCCATTATAAAAAACAGGAAAAGCAATGCCCCATCTTTTATAAACAATTTCTGGTCCTGTGGCGACGGTGGGTGTAATAAAAGTTCTTGGAGAATCTTCTAAAAATCTTAGACTTGGTGCAGTTACCCACGAAAAAGTCCATTTATTTTTTTTTATTCTGATAGCAGGACCGCCAAAATTTATCAAAAACGCTTCTCCATTTGTAAAAAGCCCTATTTGTCCTTCAAAACCTAACTCAAATTTTATTTCTTTTTTAGGCTGATTGTCTTGTATGGGGACTATTTTTGGGGTGTCGTTTTGCGCCTGAACAAACGAAAAATTAAACAATAAACTTGTCAATAATGTGATAAATATATATTTTTTGTTCATAAAAAATTATAATATATGATTTTAGAAATTTGAATACAAAATATTTGTTTTTGAGATGTAGGTCAGGTAAAATATTGCTTTTGTTTTACAAAAACTATCTATCGACTTCACCCATCACAAAATCCAACGAACCAACAATAGCAATCAAATCAGCAATCATTGTACCACGACTAAGTTCGGGTAGAATAGATAAATTAGAAAAACTACAACCTCTTGCTTTGCAACGAAAAGGCATATCACTTCTACCATCAGCCCTAAAAAAGAAACCTAATTCGCCTTTTGGGTTTTCTGCACGCACATATAAATCCATTTTTGGAGGTCTTATTTTTTTGGGTACAAACGCCTGTGGATTAAATTCTATTGTTCTTTTATGTTCTTTTGTTAGTTTTTCGAGGCATTGTTTGATAATTTTTACGCTTTGGTAACATTCTAATAATCTTACCCAAGTCCTATCCCAACAATCACCTATTTCTCCCATTTCACCTTTCCCGATAGGAATTTCAAAATCTATTTCAGGATAAACAGAATAGCCATCAACTTTTCTTAAATCATATTTTAAGCCTGATGCTCTCAAGATAGGACCAGAAATAGCATAATTAATTGCCAAATCTAAAGGCAATGTACCAATATTGGCGGTTCTTTCGATAAAAATTTTATTTTCTAATAATAATTCTTGCGTTTCTTTTATTTTTGGGGGTAAATATTCGATAAATTCCAAACATTTTTCTTCAAAACCAACAGGCAAATCATAAAATAAACCACCTATCCAAATATAATTATACAACATTCTTGCTCCCGAAAGCCATTCCAATAAACGTAAAATATGTTCTCTATCACGCATCATCCACAAAAAAGGAGTAGTGGCACCAATATCCACGCCATAAGTTCCTAAGGCAATAAAATGAGAAGCAATCCGATTCATTTCTGCTACCAAGACCCGAATGTACTCAATTCTTTTGGGCAATGTTCCTTCAATACCGAGCATTTTTTCTACTCCCATCACGTAGGCGTGTTCAGAGTTCATAGAAGCAACATAATCCATTCTATCGACATAAGGAATAATTTGATTATAGGGCAAAGATTCTGTATGTTTTTCAAAACATCTATGTAAATATCCTACATGTGGCACAACATCAACCACAATTTCGCCGTCAGTAACCACTTCCAATCGCAAAACACCATGAGTAGATGGGTGTTGTGGTCCGAGATTGATAACCATTTCTTGCATCTTTAAATCTTCTAATTTATATTGATTAGGAGAAGAATTAAGCAAATGTTCGGGGGAATATTCGTATTGAATGCCTTTTTTGATTCTTTTTTCTTCGTTAGGCAAATTCATAAAGTATAAATGTTTGTTATTTTTATCATTTTATTTTGAAATGTTTGCAAAGTTAAAAATTTCTTTGCAAAATATCAATTTTTAAAACGTTATTTTTTTTTATCATTTGAGTTATTGTTAGGAATCAAAATTAAATAAACTGATGTTTTATGTTTATCTATTTTATAAGCCAAACTGATTAAAAATATGTGTTTTCCAATTCATATTCATCTTTTTACGTAAGAAATAGGCATAAATGCCTACACTCGCACTAAATAATTAGAAAAAGTTATCTTTCAAAAAACCCTTTTCTTCTTGTTTTAAAATTTGGATAAATCAAATCATAATGATATTTTTTTTCTACTACTTTTTTGAAAAATTTATTTTTAATATTTTCCTCGTCCCAAACGCCTTCCCAAGTTGTATCAGAATAAATAAATTGTTCCTCGTCCAAATTTTTGATGTATAATATCGCATTAATGCCTGCACCCAAGTTTCCTAATGTTTTTGTCCAATATTCGTTGCGTTTCAAACCTTGATTATAATTAACGGTTCTGATTTCTAATGTGTTTTTATCTAATCTTGTAAAAGGTTTTAAATCAATTATTTTTGTTAATTCGTTTTCAATTTGAATAGAAAAAATATTACGCACAAAAACATTATCAATCCTTTCTCCATTCAAAAAAACCTCTGCATAGGTATCAGCCGCCAAGTGCAACAAAACTTCGGAAGGTCTTTGGTCAATAACAAATTCTTTTTTAAAAACTACATTTTCAAAAAAAGTAGTATTATCTCTTTTCAGATAAATCCATTTTGATTTGACAACAGATTCGATTGTTTTTTTTTCTGAAATTTGTTCTTTGATTTCTGCAAAATAAGATTTTAATTTTTCAAATTTTTCAAACATATATTCAAAACCTTCAGGTTTATAATATGTTTTCCAAAGTTTTTCACTTTCTCTTTGTAAAATTCCTAATTCTTTTAAATTTTCATCAATTTTAGACAAAATTTCATTATTTGTTGTTTTATTTTGTTGGTATAATTGTAAAATAATTTGTGTTTTTACTTTCAATGTGTAATATTTTTTCATTTTAATTACCCATTCCCAAACCTCTAAAGTTTCATTTCCTTGTTTATAAACCACATTCATACTATCTTTGGGATTGACAACTCTTTGTTTCAATATCTTGATTTTCTTTTCCATTTCTGCCAAAGTTTTATCAATCAATGAATTTCGTGTGGTGGTATTGATATTGCCTTGCCAAAAGCTTGGTTTTCTGAAAGGCATCGCAGGATGTCGCCAAAATTCTACCCAATTGATTTGCATTTCAGGTTTGATAAGCGATTGATATATTTGTGCGATTTCTTGTGGATTTTCTTCATCAAAAAACAAAGAAAAATAATATCTATCAAAATAAATATTTTGTGATTTGTTGGCTGTCCAAGCGCATTGTGCTGTCCAAGCATACAAATAATATAACAATTCTTTGGGCGAATCATTGCCCATATCTCCCCAATTAGAAGTGATAAAACCTTTTGAATTACGCTCTAAACCAAGAGTTGCTAATTTTTTTGTGATAGGAAAAGAAATCTGATGCAAAGGAAAAATCGTTTTAAAATTAAAAACCGTAGGCGAAAGCCAATAAGATTGAGATATTTTTGAAAGCATTTGAGTTGTTGGATAGTCCGCTTGGTCAAAATATTGCCAATCCATCAAAATAATATCTTGTGGCATTTTGGATAAAATAGCAGGAAATTTTTCGAGCATATCCGCATACATCATCATTTTTTTTCCATTTTTTTCACAAATTTTGTGTAATTTTAGATAATGATTCAAATGTAAATTGGCAATTCCGATGCTATCTGCCAAATCTTTACTTTTATACACTCCCGCATCAAAACTTTCATCACCGCCAATATGAAAATAAGGCGAAGGAAACATTTTTGAAATCTCTGCGATGGTTTTTTCTAAATATTGATACGTAAAAGGACAAGTTACACACAAAGACATCGCCCCAGGAAACTCTGACATTTTCTGAAAAGTGTTTTGTATTAAAATATGTTCTTGATGTCCAAATGTTTCAAATATTGGTATTACTTCTATAAAATTTTTATTCGCATAATCAACAATTTCTTTAATTTCTTCTTTTTTTAAAGCACCTCTCTCTTTGCCAATGCTTGAAAAACTTTCTAATATAACCATATCTTCTAAATATAAAAAATAGGTATTCATTTTAAATCTTGCTAACTGGTCAATTATTTTTTTAAAATTTTTAACAGAAGAAACTTGTCCACGACTAATATCATCAGAAACACCTCTACGCGCATAATCAGGATAATCGATGATTTCTTGGCACTGAATTTTATTATCTCTGGCGTGTGCGATAAGTTGTGCCAAACTTTGCGCCCCATAAAAAATACCTTTTTGATGACTCCCTTCGACTACAATTATTTTTTCTTTGATGACAATTCGATAGGCTTCTTGGTGCAAATGTTGTAAATTCTTAGGTAATAAATTTTGTATTTTAATACTATCCGAAAAGGTAAAAACAATATTTGCTTTATTAGGATAAGGCTCAATCATAGTAATAATATTACGATAATCTTTCAAAGATTTATTCACAATAACAGCAGATTGTAACAATTTAGTTTCTAAATCATTACCAAAACCTACTTTTATTTCGTTTTTGAGTGTAAAAAAAGATTGTCCTATATTTATTTTTTGAGGAACGGGAATAATCTGTGCAGTTATATTTTGATTGGTGATGAGTAAAAATATAATCGTAAAATAAAAATATTGAAAGTAGTTCATTATTAAAAAAAATGCGTTTTTAAATATATAATAAGGACTTGTCTGAAAAACAAAAGACAGGCTTTTTTATTCAATGTGTTCAAAAATCATTCCTTTTATTTTCTTAGAAAATGTTTATTTTATAAAAAACAAGATACATTTCTCTCGTTCAAAAATATGCAATAAAATATCAAACTATTTTCAATATTTTGTAGTTATCTAAGCATATAAAATATAATTTATTTCAAAAACTCAATCAAAATGTATAGACAAGATTTTCCAATATTGAACCAAAAAATTCATCAAAATAAACAACTCATATATTTTGATAATGCGGCTACTTCTCAAAAACCAACCATTGTCATTGATGCTTTGAGCCAATATTATCATACGCAAAATGCAAATATTCATCGAGGGGCGCATTATTTGGCAGCAAAATCTACAGGAGATTACGAACAAACAAGAGAGGTTATTCAACAATTTTTAGGGGCTAAACATACAGAAGAAATTATTTTTGTCAGAGGTGTTACAGAAGCAATCAATTTAGTTGCCGCCACTTGGGGCAGGCAAAATATTCAAAAAGATGATGAAATTATATTATCTGAAATGGAACATCACTCTAATATTGTGCCTTGGCAGCTATTGGCACAAGAAAAACAAGCAAAAATAAAAGTAATTCCGATTACGGATAGTGGTGAATTGATGTTCGAAGAATTTGAAAAACTGCTTTCGCCTCGCACCAAAATTATTTCTATTGTTCACGTTTCGAATGCACTTGGCACCGTTAATCCTGTCAAAAAAATGATAGAAAAAGCAAAACAAAATGGTATAAAAGTTTTCTTAGATGGAGCGCAAGCCAGTGTGCATTTGGATATAAATGTGCAAGATTTGGATTGTGATTTTTATGCTTTTTCGGGGCATAAAGTATATGCACCAACGGGAATTGGGGCTTTGTACGGCAAAAAAGAATTATTGGAAAATATGATTCCTTATCACGGAGGCGGAGAAATGATTAAAGAAGTAAGCTTTGAAAATGGCACAACTTTTAACACAATTCCACATAAATTTGAAGCAGGAACGCCCAATATTGCTGATGTAATTGCTTTCAAATATGCTTTGGAGTATGTTCAAAAAATAGGAAAGGCAACAATTAGACAACACGAAAACGAATTATTGGAATATGCCACTGAAAAAATGTTGCAAATCGAAGGTTTAAAAATCATTGGAACAGCCAAAGAAAAAATCAGTGTGATTTCTTTTATTGTGGACGGAGTTCATCATTCAGATATTGGAACTTTGTTAGATATGGAAGGCATTGCGATTCGAACAGGTCATCATTGCACGCAACCTTTGATGCACCGCTTGGGTTTGGCAGGTACTTCTCGAATTTCTTTTGCTTTATACAACACAAAAGAAGAAATTGATACTTTTATAATTGCTTTGAAAAAAGTGATTAAGATGTTGAAGTAGTTTTTTTTGATGATAAATTTAAAAACTCACACACAATTTTTGACAAAAGTTATGTGTGAGTTTTTTATCTTAAAAGTAGGGAGAAATTATAATTTACCCAATCCAACTTTTTTCTTGGTTATTTTTTTCTAAATTAAACAAATCACTCAAAACCTCAATCAACGAATCTGCTTCGCCACGTTTGCAGGCGGCTTTGAGTTGCAAAGTTGGTAGTTTAATGATTTTTTGCATCATATTTTTAGTAATTTGTTCGATAAGCAACATTTCGCCATCACTAATTTTTTTAGCATATCTGTCTAATTCTTCTTGTCTGATTTGTTCTAAGGCGTTTTTTAGTTTTTGAATAGTAGGAGAAATTTCCATTTCTTTGCTCCAATCATAAAACTCCTCTAAACTTTGGTGCATAATTGCTTTTACATCAGGAATAGCAATAATTCTTTTTTGGAGTGCTTCATTGGCTTTGTTTTGGATTTGGTCAATATTATACAAAACCACACCCGAAATATCTTCGATATTTGGCTCGATACTTCTTGGCATCGATAAATCAATGAAATACTTATAAGAATGAATTTTTATTTTTTCTAATAATTTTTTAGTAATCAGAGGCTCATTTTTTGCTACCGAGCAAACAATAATATCTGCTTTTTCGATTTCAGTTTCTAAATCTTCCCAATTTGCGTAATCAAAATTTGTTTGTTCGGCTAATTGTTTTGCTTTTTCAAGAGTTCGATTGATAATAGTTACTTTTCCTGCAAAATTATCTTTCAAATTTTTGACCACATCACTACCAATTTCACCAATGCCCACCACCAAAAGTTGAGGATTTTTGATTTGTGTAGCAAAATCATCTATTAACTCAACGCTTGCATAAGAAGTGGAGGCGGCACCACTTCTAAAACAAGTTTCTTGTGTAACTTTTTTATTTGTAAAAAATATACTATGTAATAATCGATGCAAAAAAGTCCCTGCAATATTACAATCAGCAGAAATTTGATAAGACCTTTTGACTTGATTGATAATTTGCAAATCACCTACTACTTGCGATTCGAGTCCGAGTGCTACCGAAAATAGATGTTCTGAAGCGTGTTCTGGGCTTTCAAAAGCTATAAAATAATTTGATAAATCAAAATCAATTTTTTTATAATTTTTTATATCGTTTAATAATTGAGTTTGATAATTTGTTTCTGAGGCATAGTATAATTCTGTACGATTGCAAGTTGAAATCACAAAAATATCTTGAATATCCTCTAATTGTTTCCATTGATTAATCAAAAATTGAATATCTATATCAGATAAAGCAACTTTTTCACGTATTTCTACAGGGGAGTTTTTATATGACAAACTTAAACCCCTAAAATTGTATTGCAACATTGTATTCAGTTTTCAGCGTTCAAAATTAGTAAAAACTTTATCAAAATAAAAGAATAAAACTAATATCGAATGCTATTTATAATTATTCTAAATTACAAACACAAAGTAAATGCTATCATTTTGGATATTTTACTCAAAATACAAAATCTATCATCTCAAAAAAGAATAAAAATATACACCCAAATATTTGTTTTATAGATTACTTTCATTTATCTTTGTTGTGCCAAAAACAAAAAAAATTATACCTAAAAAATAGTTTTACAAAAAATGTATATCAAACTTTTAAAGTTTTAAAAATCTTGAAAATTTATACAATAAAACCAATATTTCTTTAGGATAATTCAAAAAAATATTACCAAAAAAAATGAAAGAATCAAAAAAATTTACCGAAGTAATAGATAAAAAAGCCTTCGACATCAAACATAGACAAACTATTAATCATAATATTGGCAAATATAATACTGCGGTGCAAAGAGGTTTATTAAGTTTTGATGACCACGAATTGGCACGCGAAAGAGCGGCTTATATCAAAACACAAACCATAGAAAATTTGGATAAATATTTGTTAATGTTTGAAGAAAATTTTATAAAAAAAGGCGGAAAAGTCATTTGGGCATCTACAATAGAAGAAGCATTGCAAGAAATTGATATTATTTTACAAAAATACAATGCAAAATCTGTCGTAAAATCTAAATCTATGACTACCGAAGAAATAGGTTTGAACGAATTTTTAGAACATAAAAATATTGCTCCTATCGAAACAGATTTGGGTGAATATATCGTACAATTAGCCCACCAAAAACCTTATCATATCGTTACTCCTGCGATGCACCTGCGTAAAGAAGATGTTGCAAAAATTTTTCACGATACATTAGGAACGCCTATCACAGATGACGCACAAGTTTTGACAATGGTTTGTAGAAATAATCTTAGACAAAAATATACAGAAGCAGAAGTCGGAATTACAGGGGCTAATTTTTTGATTGCTGATATTGGTGGTATTGCTATCACTGAAAATGAAGGAAATGCACGCTTGACAACTACTTTTCCAAAAGTTCATATTGCTATTGCAGGCATCGAAAAAATCATTCCAAGCCTCGAAGATTTAGATTTATTTTGGTCAATGTTAGCCACAAGTGGCACAGGACAGAGATTAACCGTTTATAATTCTATTTTATCAGGAGCAAAACAAAGTGATGAAACCGATGGACCAGATGAAATGTATGTTGTTTTGTTGGACAATGGAAGGACAGAATTGTTGGCAGATGAGAAAAAAAGACAGGCATTGAATTGCATTCGTTGTGGTGCGTGTCTGAATGTTTGTCCTGTTTATAAAAATATTGGTGGACATAGTTATAACACCACTTATAGCGGTCCGATTGGGGCAGTGATTTCTCCGCATTTGGAAGGAATGGCAGAATTTAAACATTTGAGTTATGCAAGTTCGTTGTGTGGTGCGTGTGGAACGGTTTGTCCTGTTAAAATTGACTTGCCACAATTATTGGTTTTGAATCGTCAAGAAAGCGTTGAAACGGGTTTGCAACCTATGTCTGAAAAATGGGCGATGAATATTTGGCAGACCATTATGCAAAAAAGAAAAAGAATAGACAGTGTTTCGGCACGTTTTAAAAATATTGGATTTAAACAATTTTTTAAATCTTCTTGGGGAAAAAGAAGGGCAATGCCTACGATTGCAAAACAATCTTTTCAAGCGTGGTGGAAAGCAAATAAGAACAAATAGTCATTCGTTATCAATCAATTTAAAAAAAAATCTAAAATCCAAAAAAAATGTTTTATTCTGAACTTCGTGCAAGCGTGGACGCTTGCACGAGATACTCACTGGTGCAAGCGTCCACGCTTGCACCAAAATAAGCTAAATAGTTACAAAAAAAAAAATTCTAAAATCCAAAAAAAAATGTTTTATTCTGCTGATTTTTCTGTTAATAATGTTGTTTTGAATGACGAAGAAACGCATCACCTTGTGCGTGTGTTACGTATGAATGTGGGTGATGTATGTGAAATTATAGATGGAAAAGGCAATATTTTCACTGCAAAAATCACAAAAATCAATAAGAAAAGTTGTGAATTTTTTATTCAAAATATTCAATTTTTTCCCAAAAAAGAATACGAATTTCATTTGGCAATTGCTCCCACAAAAAGCATAGACAGAATGGAATTTATGGTCGAAAAATGTGTAGAATTGGGTATCAATACCATTACTTTTTTACTCACAGAACATTCTGAAAGAAAACAAATCAACCTCGAAAGAATACAAAAAATTGCGATTGCGGCATTGAAACAATCACAACAAAAATATTTGCCCAAAATAGAAGATATGATTTCGTTCAAACAATTTATTGCGTATGATTTTCAAAATACACAATGTTTTTTGGCACATTTGGATAAAGACACAAAGCCTTTGAAATCGTTGATTGCACCCCAAAAAAATACATTAATTTTGATAGGAGCGGAAGGTGATTTTTCGCCCAACGAAATTTTATTAGCAAAAAATAAAAATTTTCAAAGCGTTAGTTTAGGAGAATCAAGATTGAGAACTGAAACTGCAGGTTTGTACGCTAATTTTGTGTATAAATGGATAAATGAGTAATTTTTAGTAGGATAAACAAAGATTTTAATTGTTTGAACTTTTTTTGATACGATTTATGTTAAAAAATCAAAAAAAAATCTTTTTTTTCATATAAATAGTATAATTTTGCATTTAATCATTTTCGAAATTACTCGGCAAATCATTTATGCAATTTGTATATCCTCAATTTTTATGGGCTTTATTGACAATTTTAATTCCCATTTTAATTCATTTATTAAATTTTAGGCGTGTCAAAATTATTTATTTTAGCCAAGTAAGATTATTAAAAGAAGTAAAAGCAGAAACTCAAACTTACAAACGCATACGTGAATGGCTGATTTTGTTGGCACGTATCGGCGCAATAGTTTTCTTAGTTTTGGCATTTGCACAGCCGTTTATTCCAAGTCCACAACGCAAAAGCGTTCAAAATTCAGGGAATTTAGCAAGTATTTATTTGGATAATTCATTTAGTATGCAAAATGAAATTGGCAATGAAAAAGCATTGGATTTAGGTATTCGATACGCACAAGATTTGTTAAAAGTATTTCCAAAATCGATGCAATTTCAGTTATTGACTAATAATTTTGAAAATATTGAACAATATCCATCTTCGAGTGAAAAAATTGCTGATAGATTGACAAAATTAAGACTAACAGGAAATTATAGAAACTTAAATATTGTGAACCAAAGGCAAAACAATCTGGTCAGTAGATATTCACCCAATCGAAAAAATCAAATTTTTTGGTTTTCTGATTTTCAAAAATCTACCGTAGGCGATTTGTCTTTACTCAAATTAGATACGACTCAACAATTTTATTTAGTGCCTTTGCGTGCTGAAAAAACACCCAATATTGCCGTAGATTCTTTATGGCTCGAAAATCCATTCGTAAAAGCCTTAGAAACGAACCAAATCAATATTAGAATAAAAAATTACAAACCAGAACAAGTGAATAATTTATCTTTAAAATTATATTTGAATGACCAGCAAGTTTCGACTGCCTCTTTGAATATTGCCGCTAATAGTTCTGCCCAAACTACATTCAATTTTACGATTACAGAAGGTGGAAAAAAGAAAGGAAAAATTGTTTTTGAAGATTATCCAATTACTTTTGATAATGAATTTTTCTTTACTTTGAATGCCTCACCAACAATTGAAATTATACAATTGTTCGAAAAAAACACAACCAATTTTATCGAAAGTGTGTATCAAAATGAAAGTGTATTTTCACATAAAAAATTGAATATCAATAATTTAGATAATGATAAATTAAAAAAAGCAGAACTTTTGATTTTAGATGAAGTCAATAATATTGAAGGCGAAACAGCCAATCAATTGCAAAAATTTGTAGAAAAAGGTGGAAGTTTATTGATATATCCTGCACAAAATCCAAGTAATACTTTTCTTAATTTTTTGAGAACATTAAGAATTAACAATCCAAAAATAATCGAAAATGATTCCTTACGCACAGGTACGAGTGCAGAACTTTTGCCTCCTGATATTCAACAGCCTTTTTTTAGGGGAATATTTGAAAAAATACCACAAAATCTAACAATGCCTTATGCCAATGCAGTGCTGAAATGGGCTGATGTTGGTGAAAATTTATTAAAATCAAAAACAAAGCAAGCAACTTTTACACGATTTTTAGTAAACAATGGAATGGTTTATTTGTCTAATTCTCCGTTGCAAATAAGTTATTCTAATCTTGGAAAACACGCTATTTTTGTGCCTTTGATGTATAAAATTGCGGCTTTGAGTAAGTCTAATTCAGAAAGATTGAGTTATTATTTTTCAGAAAAAACGATTAAAATAAAAGTCAATAAAAATCAAAAAAATCAACAATATGAATTGGTAAAAGACAAACAAAAGTTTGTCCCTTCGCAAGTAGTTCAAGAAGACGAACTAACCTTAGAATTACCCGAACAAATCACAGAAGCAGGTTTTTATGAATTGAAAGCCAATAATAAAACCGAAAATATAATTGCTTTAAATTACGATAAAATTGAATCTGATATTAATTTTTATACGCCACAAGAGTTACAAAGTAGATTTGCTAACCAAAAAAATGTGCAGATTTATGATATTCAAAAGGCAAAAAATTTTGTACAAACGTTCAAAGATAAAAATATTCAGTATAATCTTTGGAAATATATGTTGGTGATTGTATTGATTTTTTTAGCGATAGAAATTGCTTTGATAAGATTATTGAAATAAATTAGGTTTTTAAATAACAAAATTTTTGATTCAAAAATAAATAAATGGAAAATAAAATCACAATTATTGGGGCAGGTTTGGCAGGTTCTTTATTATCAATTATTTTGGCAAAAAGAGGTTTTGAAGTAGAAATCTTTGAAAAAAGAAAAGATATGAGAACACAAAAAGTGGAAGCAGGACGTTCTATCAATTTGGCACTCTCGCATCGAGGCTTAAAAGGTTTAGAAAGAGCAGGAATTGGCAAAGAAATTTTGCAAGAAGCCATCCCAATGTATGGCAGAATGTTGCACGCAATTAACGGAAATCTAACCGCTGTACCTTATGGAAAAGACGCATCTGAATTTATTAATTCTATTTCCAGAAGTGGTTTGAATATCGCTTTGTTG
>RDXZ01000242.1 GCA_004293265.1 Bacteroidota bacterium
AATATTTATCAAAAAAATCCTAACAAACCAAAAAATACCCCCAAACCAACGCCTTTTCCACTCTCCGAGTGGTGAAGTCTGGAGACTTCTATCAATACAGAGGCACAAGTTTCCGCTGCGCTCAAACTTGCGCCAGTGTCTGAGCAGAAATGAAATATTTACAAAAAAATAAATTTTACTGCACTTTTCGACACACCGACAACGGCGAAAAATCTAAGAAAAATAACCAATATTTTTTCTTATCAAAAAATATCAACAAAGAAAATAAATGTTTTTGTACGTTTATTTTTATGTTTGAATATACATTATCTTAAAAAAATACCATTTTATTTTGGCTTTTGAACTTTAATTTATTTTTTTTGTTATGTTTATAGAAACTTAAATGTTTCCAATATAAAATTTAAAAAAGTTATCATAATGGGAAAAGCATTAGAATTAAACGATAGTAATTTTGCAGAAATATTGCAAACCAACAAAGTAGTAATGGTTGATTTTTGGGCTGAATGGTGTGGTCCTTGTAAAATGGTAGGTCCGACAGTCGAGCAAATTGCCGCCGAATTTGAAGGCAGAGCCGTAGTGGCAAAAATGGACGTAGATAGCAACTCGGTTGTTCCTGCTGAACAAGGAATCCGTAGTATTCCTGCCATATTTTTCTTCAAAAATGGTGAATTAGTGGATAAACAAGTAGGCGTTCCTAACAATGCAAAAGATGTTTTGTCAAAAAAATTAAGCGCACTTTTATAACAAAAACAATAAAAAAAATGTGAATATTTTTTTAAGCAATTAAATAAAATATTCGCATTTTTTTATTAATTTCTATTTTACAAATGAAAAAATATTTTCGAATTATTATATTTGCTGTTATTTTTATTTTAATTATTGGTTTTATTGGTTTTCAATCTAATTTTTTTGGAGGAAATAAAAGTATATCAACAGAAAAAAATGCCACTCCTAACAAAAACAAAGAAACTTTTGTCAGAGCAATTATTATCAAACACAATAGTTTAGACAATCGTTTGCGTGTTACAGGTTCAATCATAGCCAATGAAGAAGTTACTATTACCTCTGAAATTAGTGGAATGATTACTCAAATTAATTTTCAAGAAGGTACAAATGTAGCAAAAGGAGCAATGCTCGTCAAAATCAATGACGCAGATTTGAAAGCACAATTTGAAAAACTAACATTTAGAGAAGAATTATTTATAAAAAGAGAATTTAGACAAAAAAAATTATTGGAAAAAGGGGGAGTAAGCCAAGATGAATATGACACAGGTTTGGCAGAATTGAACGCATTAAAAGCAGAAAAAAGAGAATTAGAAGCAAAAATCGCTAAAACTCAAGTATTAGCCCCTTTCAGTGGCACCATCGGATTAAGACAAATCAGTCAAGGTGCGTATATTAATGCAGGCACTTCGATTGCAAAATTGGTCAATACTGATAAATTAAAAGTAGAATTTTCTGTGCCTGAAAAATATATTATGAAATTAAAAAATGGACAAAAATGTATCATCAAATTTGGAGAAAATGAAACTAAATATGAAGCAAATATTTATGCCATCGAACCAAAATTAAATATCAATACTCGTACTTTGACTGCAAAGGCTTGGCTTAATTCAGCTACTAATGATTTAAAACCTGGGGCTTTTGTCAAAGTTGAAATTATTTGGGATACTTTTGAAAAGGCAATAGAAATTCCTACTTATGCGTTAATTCCTGATATCGATGCACCCAAAATTTATCAATATAAAAATGGAAAAGCAGTCAATAAAATCGTAAAAATAGGCATTAGAAGTGCAGAAACAGTACAAATAGAAGAAGGAATTGCTGAAAATGATACAATTATTATTTCAGGAATTATGAATTTAAGACCAAATATTCCTGTTAAATTATTAGAAGTAAAATAGTTTTTTTAGTATCTATTTAGGTTATTTTTTGATAAATAAAAGAGTGAGCGTTATTTTGTCTTTTTGAGCGAAGCGAAAAATATGCGATTTCATTCACAAAACGCCTT
>RDXZ01000129.1 GCA_004293265.1 Bacteroidota bacterium
CAAAAAAGAAGACGAAAAAAACCTCGAAAGTGTAAAACAAGATGCCATCAAACAACTTGATTTTTATAGAAAAAATGATGTTTTTCTACAAAATAAAACTGATTTACACGCAATCGTTGTTGTATTTGTAAAAGATACTTTGTATTGGCAGGAAATTTAAACACATTTTGAAAATTTCTATATAAATTCTTGCTGTAAAAATTTTGTATATATTTGAAATTTTAAGAAAAATATGTATCTACACAAAAAAATACGATTGTAGGGGTGAGGCTTGTCCTCGCCCTGTATTCAAAGGGTAAGGACAAGCCTCGCCCCTACAAATCAAATATTTCGCCATTTTAATTAATATACGAAAATTTTATAGTAACTAAAAATTCGTATAAATTTTAGAATATCTTTTTTATTTTATCATTTGAATATCAGCAATCAATGAAATATCGTCAAATTGCTCTTTGGCAACAAAAATAGTATTGATATATGTATCTGCATAAACAAAATAATTGTTCAATAACATAAAATCAATTATTTCTTTTACTTTAGATTTATTATGACTTTCATTATAAGAGCAAGTTTCTATACAAAAAACGAAAGGTCTATACAATTGAAAATCTATCGTTTTTAAAATTTGTAAATCTACTCCTTCTGCGTCTAATGATACCAAATTAGGAGTTTTACCATTAAAATATTTTTTGAAAATACTATTGATATTTATGGTTGGAATCTTTAAAATTTCTTTGATAAAAAATTGCTTATCCTTTATTCTATTTTCTGCTTCTAACTTAGATAGTGTGCTTAAAGAATAATCATTAAGTACATAAAAATCTGTGCTTTTAGAATCATCAATACTAACAGCTGCATTTAAACAAATATCATGGGGTCTTACTTTTCTAATTTCATTGTAAAGATACGGAATAGGTTCTATGCATATACCTCTACTACCTTTTTGATAAAATAAATAAGTATTATTATTGATATCTGGGTTATTAGCCCCTATATCAAGATATGATATAAATTCTCTATTTATCATCTTAAATAAAAAAGAAATTATTAGGTCTTCACCTACCTGTGAATAACTAAGATGTTTTTTTGGAGGTTTGACAATTTTTATTTTTGGAAAAAAATAACGATATGGGACTCTGACCATATTTTCGAGAGATTTAAGAAATTTAGCCATTATTTTATATTTAATGTTTGTAAAAAACTAATGCAGTATTTGGTATTTGTTTCAAATTAATATTTTTTTCTTTTTTTATATGATTTAAGTATTTAAAAACATCACTATCTTCGATATAATTGTTCCAAATAATTATCCCTCCTTTTTTAATCATTTTTAATGATTTCTCGGTATCAGAAGAAACATAAGAATAAGTGTGTGAACCGTCAATAAAAACTAAATCAAAATAATCTAAATATTTAGACTCGTCAAACAATTTACTATCTTGATATATTTGTTCTATTTTTTTTTCTTCCAAATTAGAAATATATGAAAATGATTCATAAAGAGATTCATTAATAGCATTCTCAGTTTCTTTTGGGTTATCACCTTCTTCAAACTTATAAGTATCAATTTGATTTTTAGGCAGTGTGATGGTAATAATTTTTGTGTCCTTAGAAGAGTTTTTAGCCATTAAATAAGTTGTTTTTCCACGATAAGTACCAAACTCAAATATATTAAATGATTTTTTTGATAAAACTGACAACACCCAAGAAGATGTATCACAAATTTCAACCATTTCATCTCCTTTTCCTATAAAACTAATTATGCTACTTGAAATATGTAGAGGTGTGTGCATTTCAGCAAAAATATCATCAATTTCAGAAAAATTACATTTTGGTAATTTATAAATCTGTTTATTTTTTCTTATTATCTTTATACGTAATTTGTATTTCATATACTTATTCAAAGTATATAAATTACTTAAAAGCAATAAAAAGATAAGTAATATATAAAATATTTTTTCCATTTTTTTACAATAATTTGTTGTATAAACTTTGATATTGATTAACTGCTAAATTCCAAGAAAAACTTTTTGCTCTATTTATTGCTTTTTCCTCAAAAAAATGATCTTCATTTCTTATTTTTAAATTTTTTAGAAAAAAATCGCTCATATATTTGGGTTGAAAAGAGTGCCAATAATTAACTATGTCACCACCTATTTCTGGTAAACTTGTATATAGTGAAGAAAAAACTGGTTTTCCCATTGATAAAGCTTCTATAATGGGCATCCCAAATCCTTCCAACAATGAAGGAAAAACAAAGGCATCACATTTTTCATATAGCCAATACTTATCCTCATCATTTATTTCACCTGCTAATATAACATTGTTAGTTAAATCATATCTACTTATATCACTCTCTATTTTATTTGCATACTCATTTTCTTTCTTACCAGCAATTACTAATGTATATTCTGGTAAGTATTTCATCATCGGAATCAAAACATGAAAGTTTTTTTTCTCTGTGATTGTACCTATAGAAAATATAATTTTGTTTGTTTTAGTAATAAATTTAGGGATTTTGGGTCTAAAATATTTTTTAATTTCTACCCCATTGTAGATAATTTCAATATTTTTACCATTTAAATTAAAATTCCTTTTTATATCATTTGCAGCATAATTTGAGATAGTAGTTATAACATCAGAATTATGTATCCTTTTTTGTATAAAATACATTTTTCTATCAATAAGTTCATCATTTTCTTCCTTTAAAAAATTAAGATCGTGAATAGTAAATATATTACAAAACTTATTATGTGAAGGAAAATATTGAGATTGTTGTGACAATACATGCCATATTTTATAATTTGGATACAAGAGTGAAGGTATAATATCTGACATTTTTTTCCTAAGAAAATTAAAGTATTTTACATTATACTCATTGCAATTAAAAATATTTTTATCAATCTTAGAAGTTAATAAAAAATCATATTTATTTTTAGATTTATTATTATTTAGTAAATAATTACCTAAGTATAACGAAAATTGTCCCAAGCCTGTATATGGATTAGACAACATTGTCATATCTAACATTATTCTGTTTTCTTTCATTTTATAATAATAAGGTTAAAAGATATCATGTTATTTTTTGTAATTTTTTCATCTTTTGATTTAGGAAAAATACCTGTCAAATATTGCTCTCCCAACGAAAGAACGTTGATTAAATTAGTGCTTCCACTAATGCGGCATTGGGTTATTTCTTTGTACATTATAATATGTAATTTGATAAACAGCGTGGCAAAAATAACCTATTATTTTTATTATTCCAAAATAAAATAAAAATAATTTAGAATAAAGTAAATATTCGATAATAGAAATGGAGGTTATTATGATGTTTGATGGGCTATGAATACCAAACTAAAAAAATAATTTATATTTTTTGTGTAATCTAAGCCCAACAAAAAAACGAAATTGTGTTAAATTATAACTATAAAATCCATCGTTGTCTAAGTTATCGATAAACATTAAACTTTTTATCTTTATTCCTGCAAAAAATTTATCATTATTAAAACCAAAAGAAGATTGAAACTCGTTATTAAAACCATACACAAAAGTAAACCTTTGAAAACGCTCATTCACAAAACGAATATGATTGTTTTGCATCGATATAGCAGGAAATAAACTAAAATGAAAAAACCATTTTGCCCTAATAACAAACGTATGTGCATATCCACCTTGCAAAGATACAAAACCTGAACCAACTCTTTTGATGTCTAAATTAGCATCTTTTTTTTCATAATTATATTGAATTAAAGCAGAATCCGCCTGAATATAATTTCTAACATAGGATATTCCCGCCGCCCAAGTACCAGCACTTTTACGCTGCCTATCCACCTGAAACATAGACGCTAAATGTGAGTAAGTTTTTTTATTGAACGCATACATCACGCTCACATAAGCCATTTGAGCATAAATATCATTTCTTAAATTAGAAACTTGTGGAGTGTTTGGTAAAGTAGTAATAGTATCTAAAGCTAAATTTTTGAAACCACGATACTCTTGCCAAAAAACTTTTGCCCAAATCCGTTTGCCTGTAAGTCCTGTTCTAAAACTTCGTTGCCAAGATGCCTCTTGATTGATACCTGTTTGCAAACCAACAGTATATTCTAAAGATAACCATTTGTAATCAAACGCAAGTCCAACATTGGCTGGCAAAACCGTTGTATAATTAACCGTAGGAGTATTACTTACATTTTTAAGATATGGGTGCGATATTGTAAAATCAAAAGTCCTACCGACCAACAAACCTGTCAAACAAATATTACTATAAAAACTATCAACATGTGTAGTATCATTGGTTTTATTTTTCAATGAATCAGGTTTTTGTGCAAAAATATATTCACTAAAAAAAATCAGGTTCAATAAAATCAAGATAAAAAAAATTTTCAATTTCATAAAAAAAAAATGATATTTTTATTTTTTAATGGCACCTTTTAAAATCCAAGTATTTAAAGTCTGATTGCTCATCAAACTATCGGTTAAAATTGTACCTTGCGCAGAAACCACATCAAACTGAATATCATATAGTTTAGAACTTGTAAAATCAGTACCATCTAAAATTGCTTGATAAAAATTGGCTTCATTCAAATCGCAATTATGTAAGTCTGTTTTATACAAACGAGCAAAACTCCATCTACTTTGTTTGGCATAACAATCTTGTAAATCTGCCATAGTTAGTTCACATTTGAGAAAATCATTTTTTGCCAAATTACATTCTACCAAATAAGCACCCGATAAATCTGCTTCGTTCCAAATGGCATTTTCTAAATCAGATTGAAACATAGAAAAATTGGAAGTTTTACAAAAATCAAATTTAGCGTTTTTGGCACTGGCTTTACTAAAATTTGATTCTGCAATATATGATTTGGTAAAAGATGTATTTGTCATCATGGAATTTTTGATGTTACATTTCAAAAATTTACATCTATCAAATTTAGCATCAGTCAAATCTGCATTTTCTAAATCCCAAAAAGAAATATTAGTATCAGAAAAATTTTGTTTTTGAAGGTTGATTTGAAATGGAGATGATTTACGCACCAAAAATGCAAAAATATCTTTTAACTCGATAGACATTGGCAACAAATTACCTTTTGTGTTCAGATAAGATAAGACCGACCAATATCCTTCAAAAGTACGCGAAGGCAATATTTCTATGTTATAATCCACTAATTGTTCATCAAAAACAAAAAATCCTAAACGTAAAAATTCAGGCAAATAATCAGACAAACGTTTGGCTATGGCTTCTCTGACCGAAATATGCAAACTATTTACCCAATTTTTGATTTCCACTACTTCTTTTGCTTGAATAGAAATATCTTTCCAAAGATGCACCAAAATAGACAACGATTCTTTTTCTGAAAGCATAGGAGAATAACTATCAAAATATTTTGGATATTGATGAAGTGTGTTTTGAATATTCATTGTTTTTTTTGTAAAATAGCGTAATTGACTATAATAATATAAAATTAGTAGTATAAAATTATGCTGCAAAATTAAGTATTTTTTTATACCAATAAAAATTTTATAAAATATATTTTTTTTATATGTAATATTTTTCCAAAAAAATAATCAAAAATTTTAGCCCAAATAATAATTAAGGTGAAATTTTTGATTATTTTACTTTGAAGTATATTTTTTAATTTAATTTAAGAAAAAATATCTCATTCCGAGTTTTAATATTTTCCTGTTTTTTCGTCTGTTGTTTCGTCCATCAAAAACTTTTTCAATGAATTAGTTATCTTTCCAAAAAAGTTTTGTCCTTCGACTTGTTTGGTGCTTTTTTGTCCTTCAGGCAAATGTATTGGCAAATTTTTAGAGTATTTATCCAATCTTTCATCTAAGGTTTTGAAGCCTGCTAATACCAAACCTACGGTGGTGGCATACATAGGACTTTTCGCTACTTCTATTTTTGATTTTCCTAAATATTCGTTAGGATGTCCGATTCTTGAGTCCATTCCTGTCAAACTTTGGAACAAATTAGGAGCAGAGGCTAATTGTGAACCGCCACCTGTAATGACAATTCCACCTACTAATTTATTCACATAACCCGATTTAATGATTTCATTATGCACCAATTGTATAATTTCTTGCATACGTGCTTCGATGACTGTGGCTAAAAAACTAACTTTTATTTCTTTGGCAGGGCGACCTTTTAAGCCTGCCACTGATACAAATTCGTTTTCAGAGGTTTCAGATGCCACCGCTCTTCCAAATTTTATTTTTAATTTTTCGGCTTGTGCTTCCATAATTTTACAAGCTTCTTTAATATCAGAAGTAATAATATTGCCTGCATAAGGAATAACGGCAGTATGTCTAATAATATTTCTATAAAAAATAGCCACATCAGTCGTGCCTCCGCCAATATCGACCAACACCACTCCTGCTTCTTTTTCCTCTTGTGTAAGCACAGACATACTCGATGCGATGGGTTCGAGAATTAAATTATCAATTTCTAATTGACAATGATCTACCACACATCTTTTCATATTTCTGATAGCAAAAGTATCCGCAGTAATAATATTAAAATCAGCTTCCAACCTTACGCCTGACATACCGATAGGCTCTTCGATGCCTGTTTCATTATCAATAGTGTAATCCTGTGGCATCACGTGCAAAATTTCTTTTCCCGGTGGAGTTACCGTTCCGTGCATATCATTGTTCAATCTTTCCACATCTTCTAAGGTAATTTCTTGGTCAGTATTTTTTCTGATAATACCTCCATGTTGTGTAAAGCTTTGAATATGTTGCCCTGCGATGCCTACATTTACTTTTCTAATATCTATGTTTGCTTGTTTTTCTGCTTCTGATATAGCGATTCTGATTGATTCTACGGTTTTGTCTATATTATTGACAACTCCTCTGACAACGCCCAAAGATTCTGCTTTGCCCATTCCAAGTATTTCAATCTTACCAAACTCATCTTTGCGTCCTACTAAGGCACATATTTTTGTTGTGCCTATATCAAGCCCAACCACAATTTTATCTTTTGACATTGTTTTTATTTTAGTTGTGTATTGTTGAATTTTTTTTTTTGACTATTTTATTATTATTTATTCATAAAAATCACAAATATTTTTGTGTAAGATTTTTTACTCACAAATAATTTGTTTATCATATTGTAGCTTTATTTTTTTAAACGAAGCCCAGCCCTTTCTTGGTATAATTTCTTGATAAAAAGTAATTAATCTTTTTAATTTTTCTTGCCAATTATCTGTTGTACCTAATTCAAAAGTTTGTTGTCCTATTTGTGGATACATAATTATTTGTCCGTTTGCTAATATATCCAATTGAGCAATTTGAGGTTTTAAGAATTTATCTTTTTGAATAAATTTTATCATTGCCAACAATTCTTTGTCTTTTATAGCAAAATCAGGCAATTGTTTTGTATCTTCTCTGGTAACTAACATCACTCTTGCCGTAAATTTCTCCGTAATTGGCATTACTTTTCCTGTGCTATCGATATAAAAATCTGGTTTTCCTTCTCTTAAAAAACGTGCAATAGGCATCGAAGGTGAAATTTCTATAAACAAATCACCTCTTAAATTACGTGCTATTTCGCATTTATTGACAAACAAATTTGCTTTTACTCTTGATTCTAATGTTTTGACTGATATTTTTCTAAAACTTACCCCTATTATAGTTTCTTTGCCGTTATCAGTTAGTAATCTAAAAATTTCGGCACTATCCAAAAAAGTCAAAGAAGTTTCTTTATTTTTTATTTTAATATGGATTTGGGTAATAGGTCTGTTTTGATACCAAAATTCAATAATTACCAACACAATAGCAACAATAATAGCAAAAAAAGCAATTTTTACACTTTTTTTGAAGCGTAATTTGGTGGTTGGATTCTTTTCTTCTGGTATATTTTGACTATTTTTAATATTTTCAGTATTGTCAGACATTGTAGGTTAGATATATGAGTAATAAATAAAACGCAAAAATACATAAAATAAAATAAATATTCATAAAAATAAAAAAAATATTTATTTGGTTTACCTTTTTTTTTATTTACGTATTGATAGATGTAAGAAAAACAAAAGAAAAAGATTTTTTAATTCACTGAAACATTTGTTTTTTATTTACGTATTAATAGTAAAAATCAGTGATTATTTTAAACATTTTTAAAAATACATAAACATGTTCTCATTTAGTTTATTTTTCGCATTTTGGTTAAACCTAACTTCTCCTAATACCACTTCTTATGGTGAGGTCTATCAAGTAGTTTTTGTACAAGGTACAATTATGAATCAAACCAAAAATCAAGCCATCACACGTGGTGGTAAAATTAGTGCAAACGACAAAGTCGTTTTTAAATCAAAAGACGCAAAAGCAGTGGTTATCAGCACAACACGAGGTCGTTTTGTGTTAGAGGGTAAAAAAAGCAAACAAGCTGGCAATGAATTGGTAGCCTTCGTAAACGAAGTAATTTCTCCTTTGAAAACTAACTCTAAATTGAGTACAAGAGCAGGTGAAAGTGATAAAGTCGCAGATTTAGAAAAACATTTTGGATTGACAAAAGGCGTATCTCAATTTGCAATTGTTGGTGATGTATATAGTTTCAAATTTACGCCAAAAGAAAACGCAAAATTGATTTTAGTAATTCATTACAACAATGGTACAAAACAAAAAGTAACATCTATGGCTTTTTCAGGCTCAAGTTATGATTTGAAAAAAGATGTTTATTTTAAAGAAGGTACTGAAAACGTAAAATTCATTGAGATTTATGAAGCTACTACTTCAAAAGAAAACAAAAAACCAGTCTTAGGTGATCCAAAAGCAGGTTTCAAACCATTATTTATTCACAAAGAAGAGTTAGGTGCTTCTTTCAAAGAATACTTAGCCGCAACAAAAATTGACGAAGCTTTAAAATCATATATGTCAGCAGATGGCAAAATGAAAGAAACAGAAATCAAAGCAGAAATGGATAAAATGTCTGAAAATCGTAAAAAAGCAGAACTTTTGTTCTATTTTATACAAGAAGGATATGGTGAAATCAATGAAGAAGGCGTGATTGATGTAAACAAAATCAAAGCTGATGTGCAAGATTTAGAAAAATTTGTAAAAGAAAACAAATTATAAGCCTTATCTTTTTTGATAATAAAGAAACAACAAAATAAAAATAAATTATTTTGTTGTTTTTTTTTATGTATAATTCTTAAAAAAAAATTAAAATAATTTGTTACTTCAAAAAAAAATAGTTATCTTTGCACTGTTTTTAAAAAGTAATATAAACTATTTTAGCATCGAAACTTTATTAAAAAAAAATAATACTTATGAAAAAAAATATCCTTTTTTTATATTTTTTTATTATATTTCATTGTGTTAGTAACGCACAAAATGGATATAAAGAGTTGTACTCAGATAAGATTACAGTAAATTCCGCTAATAATGCAACTTTTCAAGGAGGAAAAACAAGAGAAGTTATAAAATTTAGTATTCCCAATAAAGCTGAAGGTTGGATATGGAAACTATTTGCAAAAAAAAGAAATACAGGAATAGCTTCTACAAGAAAAACGTTACTATCTTTAGTTGCTACCACTTATTCAGGTACACCTCTTGCAGGTATTGTTGCTGATCAATTAATAGAATCTAGTCAAAGTAAATACGAGAATTGTGATATTTATATTCTAAATTCAGAACAAGATGCTCAAGCATTTATGCAAAGGGGAAATTGGGATTTTCAATATATACGAGTTTGGAAAGACCAGGGAAATGCTGCCAAGGTAGTACAGGATCTAAAAGGAACTATATATTTTGGAATAATAAATACTAATCAAAGCATAGGTTTAGATATACAATTAGATATTATATTGAAGATGCCTGAAAGAAAAATAGAGGAAAAACAAAGCGAAAAACCTAATGTAGCATCAAATGCGGAACGAAAAGAGGAATCACCTCTTACACCTGAACAACTCGCAAAAAAATCTGTTAACAATCTTACTAACATACTTAGCTTAGATGACGACCAAAAATCACAAATTTATGAGCTAATTCTTGCAGAAATTGAAGATGTTAAAAAGGAAAGAAAAGAAAGAAAAGATGGATTTGCAAAGAAAATATCAGAAATTAGAAAAAAAACGAAAAATGATATTAGAGAAGTATTAAATGACGAGCAAAAACAAAAATTTGACGCAAGAGAAGAGGCGAGAAAAGAAAAAAATAAGGACTAATATATTGGCAGTGTTTATTTTTTCTATTTGTAAAATTATGTTTTTTTAAATCATTTAATAAGCAAAATAATTTATTTTTATTTTATTTTACTTTTTTATGTATAATTCTAAAAAAATAATAGAAATTATTTGTAGATTATACAAAAACTTCTTAACTTTGCACTCGTTTCTGAAAAACAGAAATAATAATAATTCATTTATTTTAATTTAATTGTATGTACGCTATCGTTGAAATCGCTGGTCAGCAATTCAAAGTAGAAAAAGATAAGTATTTGTATGCACATCGCTTATCTACACCCGAAGGAGAAGAAATCTCTTTTGACAAAGTACTTTTGATAGACCGCGACGGTTCTGTAACTATTGGCGCACCCACCGTAAGTGGTGCGAAAGTAACGGCTAAGGTTTTAGCCCACGTAAAAGGAGATAAAGTGCTTGTGTTCAAAAAGAAACGCCGCAAAGGGTATCAAAAATTGAACGGACATAGACAAGCCCTCACAAAAATTATAATCCAAGATATTCAAGGCTAAATTATGGAAGTCCCTCACCCCAAAGGGAAACATAATTGAAAAAAATCATATAAAAATATTTAAAATTTTCCTTCAGGGGTAGGAAATTAAATATAATTCAATGGCACATAAAAAAGGGGCTGGTAGTTCACGCAACGGACGCGAATCACACAGCAAACGCTTAGGCGTAAAGATATATGGCGGTCAATTTGCCAAAGCTGGTAATATTATTGTTCGTCAAAGAGGTACAGTGCATAACCCAAGCACAGGCGTAGGTGTAGGAAAAGACCATACATTGTTTGCACTTGTTACTGGTATTGTTCATTTTAAAAAAGGTCGTGATAACAAATCTTTTGTATCTATTGAACCCATTTCAGTAGAAGCACAAGCATAGTTACTATTATCTATTCATCATTAACAAAAAATATTTATCATGGCAAAAAAAGGTAATCGTGTACAAGTCATTTTAGAATGTACCGAACATAAAAATAGTGGTGTAGCGGGTATGTCAAGATATATCACTACTAAAAACCGTAAAAATACTACGGCACGTATGGAATTACGCAAATATAATTCTATTTTAAAACGTTATACTGTTCACAAAGAAATTAAATAACTTGTAATATGGCAAAGAAAGTAGTTGCAACCCTTAAAAAAGCTGATGCAAAAGCTTATACTAAGGTTATCAAAACCGTAAGATCTGAAAAAACAGGTGCTTATGTATTTCGTGAAGAAATTGTATTGGCTGATGAGGCTTTGGCGGCATTAGGCAAATAATCATTTTTTTATTCTTCGAATAATCAAATAAAATGATAAAAAAAGACTATTCCAATTTTTTTTGGATAGTCTTTTTTTTATGTATAAAAATATATATTTACCCAACCAATTCGCCCCTGCTTGTGTCCCACAAGCAGTCGTCGTTGGTATAAGAGTTGTTTGTTACAATATTCGCTTGTGTAACACAAGCGAGGGCGTAAATTTCGTTTGTGAATACAAAAAATTAAGGACAATTGTATCCAAAATATAAAATATTACCTGATGATGAATATATAATAGTTGGTAAGCCTGATGAATTGTATTGGTGTGAATATTGTCTTGTAATGTAGGAAGTACCATTTGGGCTATAGTATTTTGCTTCGGTAGCATTATTTCTGGATTGATGAAATCCCTCTCCTACACTATCAATCATATAAATACTCAAAGGAGTCTGTTTAATATATGGATTAAGTTTATTGTCAAATTTTGTATATTCAACCGTTAAAAATTCTACTCCATTGTTAATATTAATATCTTTTTTATAACATTTAATTACATTGCCATCACTGTTATATTCGTAGCGATTATACTCAGTGTTACTTGTATTTACTTTAAAAATACGTTTTTGTGCATCTAATTCAAAAACGATTTCTCCTTGTTGTGTAAATACGCCTTGTGAATTTCTATAAAACTTTTTTTGTGTGATTGTATTAGTCGTCCATATAAAATCAAAATAAGAGGAAACTTGTACGTTTGACGCAAAAAAATTATGTTTGATTATTTTACCTTCGTTATCATATTCATAGGAACTGATACGTGATGCGCCTGAATTAAGACCAGTAATTTGATTTTGTGCATTTATTTCAAGGGTAGCAAAATTAAAACTTACTATTTTGCAATCGAGTGGATTAGGATTCTGGTCTTTTGTTTTACAAGCAAAAAAACAAGTGATTAGTCCAAAGACTAATATTTTAGCAAAAAAAGAATTTTTCATTTTTTTTTATTTTTTTGATAAATTATAATTACTAATTTCTGTGCAAAGTTAGGAACAATAATTAAATAACTTGATTTTTTGTATTTATTTTATATGACAATTTTGTTAGTGTTGTATTAAATTTAATTCTATTGTAATCAACTTTTT
>RDXZ01000130.1 GCA_004293265.1 Bacteroidota bacterium
ATAATCTATCAATAACGAATTTCGTTATTACATTGTGAACAAAGTTCTGTTACACTACTTTTGTTGGTATAAAATATCAGATTATTTAATTTCTTTTCCATAGCAAAAAAAATTATAAAAAAAAATAAAAAAAATTGTAACCTTTTTATTGATGTATCGTATATATCTATAAATTAAACAATCCAATTATTTTATTATGAAACGCTCACATTTTTTAAATCTACGGTCATTATTTGTTGCACAACAAATAGACTTGTATTTTGTGGAGTTTTCTCATCTTGAAGCCCACTATTAAGTGTAGTTTTTGAGAAAGAAGTTTTGTAATAAAAATTCTTTTCATATCAATCTAAAATTTTATTTTATTGATTTTTCAAAAACACACAATTGTGTCGTTTAGAAAAACTTTTTGCTGTCAGCAAAGAAGTTAGCACGTTTGTATTTTTTGGCAAAAAATATAAATATATGTGATAATGCTTTTTTGTAATCATATTTTTGAGTTCATTTTTGATATGAATTTCAAAAAAAATAACTTTGTTTCTATTTTTGGATAGAAATAAAAAATAACTCTTGTAAGGTTATGGCAAATTCAAAAAACAAAAAAATAAAAGAGGAAATTCCTACAAAAAAAATTAAAACGCCTTATTTTGTGCTAAAACAAGAAGCATTAAAAGCACAAATAGAAAAAGAAAAAGTAATTGAAAGGTATAAACCTATCAAAATCCCTCAAAAAGATGTATTGAAAAATAATATTTTTGAATTAATCGAACTTTTTGCAAAAAAAGAAAGCGATTATCAAGGACATTTGATTGATGTTGAGCTAGCTAAAATCAAAGAATCTCAACAAACATTTATTTTTAATAAAATAATCACTTTTATCAAAGAACTCATAGCTAAAAAAGCAGGTGATATATTGATAAGAACTGAGTATTGTATTGCTATTATCAGAATGGTTGAAAATGAATCAAAAATGATAAACAATATTAAAAATTGGAAAAGTAAAACGCATAATGTAGATAAAAAATTTGAGTCTTTGATTACGTTTTTGTTTGTGAAATATAAAATGCCTACGTTTTTATACAATGTTTGGCAAGCTAACATTCAAAAAGAAATTAACTGGTTTATTCATTTGGCTGGTGGTGGTTCTGTACGTGCATTGGAAGATTTACCTATCAATTTGACGCAAAAAATGGCATTTTTCTTTATGCAAGCGCCTGCATATATGGATATAAAAGGAGCTTTGCGTTATGCACAAGTGATGTCTTTTGGAGGTGATGAGCATTTGGCTTGGTTTATTAATCAAAGTTTATTAGGTAGAAATAATTTTCAAGATGAAGTTTTTTGGGAAAAAGTAATACATTTTTTTGCGCAAGCAGGAATGTTTAATGCAGAAAAAATATCAGAAATTGTTGATTATCTAATAAGACAATATCGTGATAATCCTAATTTTAGTATGAAAGGACGTACTATTTCGGCTCTTTTGCGTCAATCTGACGAATGGCATTTGGTTTTTCAAAAAGAATTAAAAGAAAAAAATGCACCTCAAACTTGGGAAAAATCTTTTGTGAATGACTTTGAAAAAGAAGAAGGAAGCTTTGAAAAAAATAATTACAAACAATACTTCATCTCTGAATTATTATCTGCTAAACAATTAAGAGAAGAAGGTCAAAAAATGATGCACTGCGTTGGCGGATATGTTTCACAATGCGTGAAAAGAAGAACTGCAATTTTTACTTTTGAAATGGGTACATTTGGTGGTCTAAATCATGAAAAATTAATTACCATCGAAATTGACCTTATACAAAGAAAATTGGTGCAAGCAAAAGGAAAACACAATCGAAACACAAATTCAAACGAAAGAAGAATAATAGAGTTGTGGCTTAATGCTAATTTTTTGAAAAAAAGTACTTGGGTAAATTGGTAAAAAATCAAGTAAAGACGATTCATTTTGAAGTTATCTATCTATCAAAAAAATCATATAAAATATTGATTATCAATATTTTATATGATTTTTTTTATATAATCTTAAAAAATTACAATTACTTTTTTTCCAAAGTTTTTATCATTTCTTTGATGTGTTGTTTGGCTTCAAACATACTTTCATAGACTGCTTTGATGACGTGATTTTCGTCCAATAAATATGTTATGCGTCTAATCATTCCTAACAAAGGCACAACCGATTTATAAGTAGAAGCAACTTTTGCACCTTCATCAGTCAATAATTCAAAATTAAGTTGATGTGCTTCTTTGAATTTTAAATGCGTTTCGATATCATCTCTGCTAATTCCAACGACTTCGACACCTAAGTTTTTAAAAAAACCATGCGCATCTCTAAATTCACACGCTTCTGCGGTGCAAACAGAACTAAAATCTTTGGGATAGAAATAAACAATGCAGGCTTTTCCAGCAAAAGTATCAGACAAAGTAAAATTTGTTCCTGATGTTGAAGCCAATGTAAAATCAGGGGCTTGTGTATCAATTTTCAACGGCATATTTTATTGAATTTAGTTTATACAAAAGGATTGAAGTCTTTTTCCATTTCCAAAAAATCAGGTAATTTAACCAAATTAGAATAAGCAATTTTTAAATCTTCAAACAAACTTATTTGCATATTTTTAAGATGTTTTTCTAAGGTTTCAAAATTGAGTGTGATATTTTTTTCGTTGTTTGCTACTATCGAAGTCAAAATCAATGTATTGTTATCAAGTTCTAAAATCAAATCATACGTTTGATATATACTCGATACTGCTGCAACTTTTGTCGTATTTTCTTTTAATTTTTGGATAGCAAAAGCAAAATGAAAGAAAAATGCAGGCAATTCAATATTTTCTAAATAGATAAATTTTCCTTCCTCGTCATTCTCAAAAATAACGACATTGCCACAAGCAAACTCGCTCAAACAATCAGGATATTCTAATTCTTGAAAAGGAGTTTGTTGGTTTTCTGTGTGTGCAGAAGAAAAATTGAGTGAATATTCAATAAATGATGTTTTCATAATCGTAATGTTTATTTTTTAATAGATTTTCTTCTTTTTACTTCTTGTTTGATAAGATTAAATTCACGACTGCTTTGTCCTTTGACAGATGTATTTTCGTTGGCACGTCTAAAAAGATACGGCAAAACTGATTTTACAGGTCCATAAGGCACATATTTGGCTACATTATAGCCTGCTTGTGCCAAATTATAAGAAATATGGTCGCTCATTCCGTATAATTGTGCGAAAAAAAAGCGAGTATCATTGGGCAAAATTTTATAATTTTGCATCAAATCTACCAAATAAAGACTACTTTCTTCGTTGTGCGTGCCTGCACAAATCGCAAATCTATGTCTATTTTGAACACAAAACAACAGCGATTGGTTATAAGCATCATCAGAATCTTGTTTTGTATTTTGAATTGGATTAGGATATTTTTTTTCTTCCGCTCTTTTGGTTTCTTTTTCCATATATGCCCCGCGCACCAATTTTGCACCAACGATAAAATTATCTTTTTCTGCTTTTTCAAAGTCATTTTTTAGGTTTTGAAGGCTTGCTTTGGCGTACATTTGATAAGTATTATAAACAATGGCTTGCTCTTTATTATACAAACGCATCATTTCATCAACCAAAGCATCGATTGTTCCTTGAATCCAAGATTCTTCTGCATCAATAAAAACTCTTACTTTTTTGTCATAAGCCAACTGACAAATAGATTTTACTCTTTGTTTTGCTTTTTCCCAACTGATTTCTTCGGAGTCTGATAATTTTTTTTTATCTTGAATTTTTTCTAACAAATCAAAATCGGCTACACCTGTAACTTTAAAAACAGAAAAAGGAATTTCCATTCTCATTTTTGCGGCTTTTTCAATAGTCAATAAAAGTTCTTTGGCTGTTTCATCAAAATTTTTTTCTGATTTTTCACCTTCTACAGAATAATCCAAAATAGTTCCGATATGATATTGACTTAATTTTTTGATAGAATTTTCGCAATCTTCGATATTTTCTCCACCACAAAACTGCGAAAAAATAGTATTTTTGACGATTGGTTTGATTGGTAAATAAATTTTGAAAGCAAAATTGATGGCAGCAGTTCCTATTTTTACCAACCAATTTAAGTTCATAAAATAAAAAAGCCAATACGTTTTTTTGAGATTAAAATTAGATTTTGATGAAAAAGCAATTTCTGTATTTTCAAAAGATATTTTATTTTTAACAGGTATATTATTCATTTTAATATTTTTTGTTGGAATTATTTTATAAAAAACCCAATTCTAATTTTGCAACTTCTGACATCATATCTTGCGTATAAGGCGGGTCAAAAGTAACTTCCACTTCTACATCATTTACGCCTGCGATTAATTTTGTTTTCATTCTTACTTCATTCGGAATTTCTTCGGCAGAAGGACAATTAGGAGAAGTCAAAGTCATCAAAATATATACATTATTCACAGGAAATATTTTAATATCATAAATCAAACCCAATTCAAAAATATCCACAGGAATTTCGGGGTCATAAACACTTTTCATTTTTTCCAAAACTTTTTCTTTTAAGTCTGGAATTTCTATATCGCTTGTTGTCATTTTTTATAAAAATCATTTTTAATTTTCGAATACATAACATTATTTATTCAAAAAAGGTTTTTAAAAAATATTAGATTTATTTTTAAGCTTTTTTTCTTTATTTTTGGTAAAGTATTTAAAAAAAAAAATATTTTGTGAGAAATTTATTGTCTTTTTATTTATTTCTGTGCAAATTTAATATATATAATTTTTATTTCCATTGCTTGATGAATAATTTTGTAAAATAAAATCAAAAACTTTCAAAACACACAAATTTTATATGTTTTGTTTGTTTTGTTTTTGCAAAGGTAACGAATTTTTGTTAAGAAATATAAAAAACTACATATTTTCTACATCAAAATTCGCCAAATTCCGCACAAAACAATCATCAAAAGACTAAAAGGAATCAAAACTTTCCAACACAAATACATTAATTGGTCTACACGCAAACGCGGATATGTCCATCTTGCCCACATTTGTATAAAAACTAAAAAAAATGTTTTGATAAATAACCAAAAAAATGCAGTGAAAGTGCCAAAAATCGTATCAGGTTTGCCACTTGTCCAATTTGCCAATTCCAAAAAACCAACATTAGGAAAAGGTGTATTCCAGCCACCAAAAAACAAAATAACGGCTAATAAACTCACTAATAACATCATTGCGTATTCAGCTAACATCATAAAAGCCCATCTTAGCCCTGAATATTCAGTATGATAACCACCAATTAATTCAGATTCTGCCTCAGGAATATCAAAAGGAGCGCGATTACATTCTGCCAAAGAAGATACAAAAAATATCAAAAATGAAATAAAAAGCAAAGGCATTCTAAAAATATTCCAAGTTAAAAAACCACCTACGTATGTAATATCTATATCTAAAGCACGCAAACCAAATAAATAATTTTGGGTGTTTTCTAAATTGACATAATAGTTTATCCAAATTCCTTGTTGATAAGATATATTTTGTAAATCTAAACTTTGACAAATCATTACCACAGTCAAAACTGCCATTCCTGTCGGAATTTCATAAGCCAAAATTTGAGAAACGGCTCGCATTGCACCCAACAAAGGAAATTTACTTTTTGATGCCCAGCCTGCCATCAAAATTCCTATCACATCTAAAGAAATAATCGCTAACAAATAAAAAACTCCTACGCTTGCACCCGAACCCACCCATGTAGGCGTAAGTGGAATGACCGCAAAACCCGCAAAAATAGACACAAATATAATCAGAGGTGCTAATTTGAAAAGATTTTTATCAGCTTTTGTAGGAATAATATCTTCTTTGGTAAGTAATTTTATAATATCTGCAATGGTTTGCAAAAAACCAAACTTTCCAACTTCGGTTGGTCCGACTCTATCTTGTATATAAGCAGATACTTTTCGCTCTGCATATACGCCTATCAAAGCAAATAAAGGAATAAAAAGTAAAAAAAAAAGAAGTGTTATCATTTTTTATAAAAAAAACAAGCCCTTTACTTTTGGTTTTAGGGCTTTATTTTAATGTTTAACTTAGCGTAAAGGGGGCGCAATCGCCATCTCTACTTGGCATTTTTGTTGCCATTTTTTTTGCATTTCACCCAACAAACAAAATTTTTCGTCTGCTGAGAGTTTTCCATCAGCATAAACAAGCTGATTAAATTTTGACATAAATTCTTGATTTTTACTTCTTAAAACTGCCTCAATTACAGTCAAATAAAATTCAAAAATAAAATCAGAGGGAGGTTGTGGACTTCGTTCCAAAGCACTTTAATTTTAGTGAAACCATCATCAATTTATAAAAAAATAAATTGATTTTTTTTTGTATAATAATATAATAACAAATTTTATTTTATATCAAAATTCTTATAAAAAAACCGCTTTACTGTTATCAAAATTAGTAATAAAGTAATTTTAAAAAGAAATATGCTATTTTTCTTTAATCAATAATTGGAAAAGTGAACACAGGAGTAACCGAATCACCTACTACTCCTTCGCTTACACTTCCTTGCCAAAATCTTGACAATCCTTTTCTTTGATGCGACATCATAATTACTAAGTCAATTTTTTCGTCATTGGCGAAGTTTTTAATGCCTTCATCTTGTAAAACATCACAAAAAATATGAAATTTATAATTAGATAGTTTATATTTTTCTGCAAAGTTATTCATTTTTTTATTCAAATCTCTTGTAGTCGAAAAGTTATTGGTAGTATTGACATATAAAATATGTAATTCTGCTTCAAATTTTTGTAAAACTTCTTGTATTTTTTCTATGGGAAGATTTTTTTTCTCGTCTAAATCTACTGCTAACGCAATTTTTTTAGTATCAATTTTTTTAGATGAATATTTAATACTCAGAACGGGGACATTGGTTTCTCTCAAAACATTTTCGGCAGTTGAACCTAATAAAAGTTTTTTACTTTGATTATTTCCTCTTGTTCCCATCACAATCATATCTACTTTTTCATCTTTTAAAACCTTTGCAATGGCATCTTTGATGTTTCCTGTATGCACAATTGGATAAGATTTTACGTTCATTTTTTGTGAAAGTTCCTTTAAATCGTCTGTTGATTTTTGAATTTCATCTATTTTTTCAACTATATTGAGTAGTATTAATTCCGCTTTATATTTTTCAGCCCAAGTTTGAGCAGTTTCTAATGCTTGTAAAGCACAAGCAGAAAAATCAATGGGTACTAATATTTTTTTCATAAATAAAATAAGGATACGTTTTCGAACACAAAGGTCTTAATCTTTTTTGAAATAACAAAGTTTATGTAAGTTTTTTTTTATTTTTTTATAAATAATTGTTTACAAATTAAAAAATATTTAATTTTTTCTTGAATTTATACTAAATGCTATTAATATTATACAAAAAAACTACAAAAATTTTAGAGAAATAAAAATAAAAACTTTGATATTTTTTAGACATAAAATCCAAATTTCAAAATTTTTTCTGTCAATGAATTGATTTATTCAAAAAAGAAATATACCTTTGTGCAAAATAAACTATCATTTCATATATAATGAATTTACTACAAGGATTTTTTGGCATTTGCTGTTTTATTGCTTTAGGCTATTTGTTTTCTACCAATCGAAAAGCTATAGATTGGAAATTAGTTTTATACGGCGTAATTTTACAAGTCATTATCGGAATTTTGGTCATCAAAGTTCCTTATATTAATTATGTTTTTCAAGAAATAGGAAAAGGATTTTCTATTTTGTTAGGCTTCACAAAAGAAGGGGCAGGTTTTGTATTTGGAGGCTTAGCCACCGACAAAACCGACAAACATCAGTTAGGAGTTGTAGTTGCGTTTCAAATTTTACCTACTGTTATTTTCTTTTCTACACTTACAGCAGGCTTATATTATCTGGGGGTTTTACAAAAAATCGTGTACGGAATTGCTTGGGTAATGTCCAAAACGATGCGACTTTCGGGAGCAGAAAGTTTGTCAGCGGCAGGCAATATATTTTTGGGACAAACAGAAGCCCCTTTGTTAGTCAAACCTTTTATTCCAAAAATGACTTATTCAGAACTAATGTGTTTGATGGCAGGCGGAATGGCGACTATCGCAGGTGGCGTAATGGCGGCTTATATTTTATTTTTGGGCGGTTCTGACCCCGCACAACAGGCAATTGTAGCGGCACGTTTATTAGGTGCCTCGATGATGAATGCACCTGCGGCAATTGTGATGGCAAAGATGATTATTCCTCAAACGCAACAAGATTTAATTACTACAAAATTAGAATTATCCCAAGAAAGTTTAGGAATTAACTTGATAGATGCACTTTCTATTGGAGCAATGGACGGATTAAAATTGGCTATGAATATTGGTGGTATGTTAATTGCTTTTATTGCTTTTATTGCTATGATTAATTTTTTATTAAATAGTTTTGGGGCTTTTATAGGTATTAATCAGGTAATTTTTGACTCAACAGAAAAAATATTTAAAGGACTTTCACTCGAATATATTTTAGGACAAATTATGCGACCTATCGCATATATTATGGGCGTTACGTGGGACCAAACTTTGTATTTAGGAAGTTTAGTCGGACAAAAAACAGCCATTAATGAATTTGTGGCTTACTTAAAATTAGCAGAATTACAAAAAAGTGGAGTATTGCAAGAAAAAACTATCATTATCGCTACTTATACACTTTGTGGATTTTCTAACTTTGGTTCAATTGCTATCCAAATCGGAGGAATTGGCTCTATGGCACCCGAACAACAACAAAATTTGGCACGATTAGGTTTACGTGCTTTGTTGGCGGCAAGTTTGGCTTGTATGATGACAGGAACTATCGCTGGTGCTTTGAACTAATTGTGGTAAAAAATTAGTTGGTTTTATAACCATAGATAGTGCTTTTCATAAGCCATATTTTAAGTAATTATAAGAACAACTTATCAGACCTTTGTAAACTTTGGTACAGACTATATTTCGAAATAAAACGAGTATGTTTGGTAGTTTACAAAGGTCTGACTTTTTTTATGAAAAATTATTAAAATATCCATTACATTCATTTCTTGGACACGAACGGGTTACTTTATTTATATTTTATGATTATTCTTAGTTATTTTATTAATTTGCTCTTTATAATGATAATTATTATTATCCTGCGCTCACATTGAAAAATAAATAATGAAAAGTTTAAAATCAGAGAAAGGATTTTTATTTAAAATTGTATGATGTTGTAGAAAAATAGAAAAACCAAAAGCGAGAAAAGAGAGAAAATAATTTGCTACACATAGATAGGATTACATATAGCTTTTTGGAAAATATTTAGGATACCGATGCAAATTATTTTCTCTAACCTTCTTTGTTTATTCTGTGAGTTTGTGTGATAGTTTTTATTTGGTAAAACAGAAACAAAAGAAGTTCGCTTTAATTATGATACAAAACTAAAAAATAATATCAAAAATCAAATATTTTGATGGTTAACAAATGGTTAGCATATAAAAATTAAGCAAAAAAAATGTATTTTTTTTAACTTATGATTGAAAAATAAGCAAAAAAAACTAAAAATTATTCTTTAAAATATTCTTTTCCTTTTTTATCAATATAACCATTTTTTTTATCTTGTGTGATTTTTGCCAAACCATTTTTAAAATCTGCCACCTCTTGATAGCGAATATAAATTAGAATATTACCATTTTTATCCATAAAGCCCCATTTTCCACTTAGTTGAACGGCGACCATTTCGTCAGCAAAATCGCTTACTTGTGAATATCTTGCAGGGACAACTTCCTCACCCTTTGTGTTAATAAATCCCCAGCCTGAGGAAGTTTTAACTTTTGCCAATCCATTTTTAAAAGATTCGGCTACATTATATTTACAAGGGATAATATTTTTACCTGATTTATCTACATATCCCCAAAAACCACGCACAAAAACAGGGGCTAATTCTTCTTTGAAACTTAAAACAGAGGTATAAGTTTGGTCATTTTCTTTTCCATTTTTATCTACAAATCTCCATAAGTTTTCATATTCAACTCTGGCAAATCCTTCAAAAAAATTTTCAACGGCTGTATATCTATAAGGAATCACTAATTTTTTCCTTGTGTTAATAAAACCCCATTTTCCGTTTAGTTTTACTCCTGCTAATTCTTCTCTGAAAGGCAAAGCGAAATCAAATTGTGCAGGCATAATTTCTTGTCCTTCGGTATTAATATATCCCCATAAATAACCAATTTTGAAAGCTGCCAAACCATTATTAAAATAACTTACATTGTCATATTGAGGTAAAATAACTTCTTTTCCTTTGGCATTGATAAATCCACAACGATTGTTTTTGCGAATAGATGCCAAACCTTCTTTAAATTCTCCGATTTCTTGGTAATCAATTTTTGTAATTTCTTTTCCTTCCAAATTTATCAAACCATAACGACCATTGAGCCAAACTCTTGCCAAGCCATTTTCAAAATCAGTAGCAAAATAATAAGTGCAAGGCACAATTTCTTTTAATTCTTGATTGATATAACCATATTTTTTACCTGTGCGTACACGCGCTATGTTTTCAACAAAAGGATAGGTTTCGTCATAATCTAATGTAACTGCCACCCCGCGTTCTATGTGTGTATAGCCCCATTTATCGCCATTTCTATAAGGAATCCAAATTTTATTTTGAGTAAATAGATGAATATGGAAAAAAAAACAGAAGGATAAAAGTATATATTTTGTCATTATTTTGATAATATTTTGTATAAAAATGTATTTAATTTTTGCAAAGTTAGTTAATTTATGGCGGACTAAAAAAAATATCATAAAAAATTAAATCAGATAAATGAAAGAATATTTTTTATTTCAATAGTTTTGATTACTTTTGCCAAAAAAATAAAATTCTACTTGAACAAAAATATCAACTGACAAAATGTATAATTTAGATATTTTAAGAAAAACACTTGGCAATAATGAAGATACATTAAAAAATTTGTTAAAAGTTTTTTTTAGAACAGTCCCTCAACAAGTTCAAAACCTCACTCAATTATATGAAAATCAAAATATAGAAGAAATAATTTTTATGGCTCATAAACTTAAAACTTCGTTTTTGACCGTTGGAATGGTTGAATTGGCAGAACTTATTAAACAAATTCAAGAGAATTGCAAAAATAATGATTTTTCAAATATGCGTATTTTGTTGCAAAACTTAAATGAGAAAACAACGCAAGAACTTAATTTGTTAGCAAAAGAAATGTAAAAAAGTGTAAAAATTAAGAAATAATGATGATACAAAACCTCTAAAAACTACCAAAAATTGTTTTTAAATTATGAAAAATGAACTCGAACCCTTGGCGCTTACCCCCGAATTGTTAGCAAAATTACAAGAATTGAGAGATAAATACAGCCTCACCGGGCAAGATTTAATTTCTAATTTGGAAGGACTTTTGTATGCAAACTATCTTAAATATTGGGATTATATTCACTTAGATACTTTATTAAGTTTACAAAACCCAAGAACTGATTTTGCTGATGAAAAAATTTTTATTGCTTATCATCAAATTACAGAACTTTATTTTAAATTAATTTTGTGGGAATTAGAACAAATTGCCAATCATTCTGCTATCAATACAAAATTTTATATTGATAGAATAAAAAGAATTGAAAGATATTTGCAAAATTTAATTTTTTCTTTTGATATAATGATTGAAGGAATGGAATACGAACAATTTAGACAATTTAGAATGTCTTTGTTGCCTTCGAGTGGTTTTCAATCAGCACAATTTCGAAAAATAGAAATTTGTATGACCGATTTTGCACATCTACTTACGTCTGAAAATTACGAAAAAGCTGCTTTTTCTGCTCCTATTGATGATATTTTTGATTTTTTGTATTGGAAACAAGGTGCAAGCGACCAACAAACCAACAAAGAAACAATCACTTCGATTCATTTTCAACAAAAATATAGACAAGAATTTGTAAAATTGGCAGAAGATTATAGACAAAAAAATCTTTGGCAAATATTTTTAGAATTGGATAGACCAAAAGAAGCCATCGAATTTCTCAAAAATATTGATAATCTAATGAATATCGAATGGCGTTTGGCACATTTCAAATCAGCAGTGAGATATTTAAAAAATCCAAAAGGAGAAGCCACAGAAGCCACAGGAGGCACAAATTGGCAAAAATATCTCCCTCCAAGATTTCAAAGAATCATTTTTTATCCTGAATTATGGACAAATGAGGAAAAAGAAAATTGGGGAAAAAAATGGGTAGAAAAAAATATATAATTTAAAACAAAATACTTGATAGTTATACATCGAAAAGCGATTGTAAAGACTTTGTATATACTTGGCATTTGAAGAAAAGTATATTTCATTACAATCATTAGGATTTGTAATGATATTTTCTTGTTGCTCGAATTTTGGTATCTACAAACCAAAATCAATAAATTTTATGTCATTTTTTTGTAAATATTCGTTAAAATGCACTTTTCTATCTAAAAATATGTTTAGAAGATAAACAAAAAATATTCTCGTTGCTTATACATATATGAAAAAAATA
>RDXZ01000131.1 GCA_004293265.1 Bacteroidota bacterium
TGTAGGTGTCTTCGCCGTCATTTACCTTGTCGTAATTATCTGAAACCTCTATGGAAGACATTGCCCATTTTGGATGCGGATTGTCAAAGGTTACAGGTTGCACTTTATAATCAACTGTAAACGTTCCACCAAGTGGATTGGTAACTATTTTAAGTTTGTTGGTTCTTTTAATACGAGAATAATATACTTTTAAGTTATTACCATCTCTTTCAATATAATCTAGAAAACCATCGCCATTAAAATCTTTAAATGACTTATTAGCATGGGATAATGATAAACTTGCACTTCCACTTACTGTACCTCCAACTTTAATATGGAATATTTTTAACCATTTTGGCCAATTTAGATATGAAATTATTGCAAAAAATTTACTAGCAGAGCCAGAGACAGACAATGAAGAAGTTTTGTTGTCTTGGTCTAAAGTTATTCTATTTTCATTTATATATTTTAAATCAATATGGTCACTTGAAAAACCATTACCATTGTTTATATTAAACGTCCCTTCGTTATTGCTTACATTAAGTAAATCGGTTAGTCCATCGCCGTCAATATCTTGAAAAGAAGACTTTGTGGTATTACTTTGATTGTTATAACCAATATTAAAGTTAACTTCTAATGGAAGGTTATTATTATTTAAAGCATTAAAAACTAAATTTAAACCAACATTTACACCCATAGATACTAAGCCAGGTTTACTTTCATTTGTTTTATAAATGAAAAATTGGTAAAATTCAAACCGTTTAATTTTCCATTACTTAAATGGTATTTTACTTGCTGCTGATCATCTTCTTTTACCCTATCCAAAAGTCCATCACCATTTAAATCAACCCAAAATAGATTTTCTCTGTTGTTGTTGTAAAAATTAATATCTATAGGAAAATTTACATTCGCTGAAGCGCTTCCTCGATCAGTTGTTTTTGAGGATTCGCAACCATCAGAATCAGTAACTTTTGTGGTCCTATTTCCTAAACCTGTTCTCCCTAATTCAAAACCACGACTATTACTTGAAAGTTTTACCCCAACATGTTTACTTGAATTAACCACATCATAGCCGTGTGCAGTAGGATTGTAAAATCCACCTCTTTTATTCGTGAATTTCACATTATTTGTACTGATAATATCTGGATAGGAATCACCATTAATGTCCATAAAATTATAAACTTCTTCACTGTATCTTGAATGGGATCTTGAGATAGTAGCATTATTAAAGTAATCTGGATTAGACCAACCTACATTTTTAGAAACAGAAGAACTTTCAATTAATTTTGTTACTGCAGGCATACCTGTTTGTAAGTCTGCTTGAATTAATATATCTTCAGGTGATTCTTCATCAGGAAAAATTAAGTCGTAGAATGAATCTGTAAAGCTTCCAGATTTAAATTGTGTTTTCGATGTAAATTGCGTATCAAAAAGACCTTTCCATTTTTCACTTTCAATATTATTTGTATAATTTCTAATAGGAATAGCTACTAAAAAAGCTGGATTTATTTGTTGGTATAATGGATTTGTTTGATTATCTGGGATTTCATTTGGATTAATATTTCCTAAATTAAGTCCATTTATAGCCGCATTAGATGTGCATTGTATATATGCATCAATATCTCCTTCATTTAAAGGTTGTGCACATTGAGGAAAAGTTCCAAATGTATTTTCATCTACATTATATACTTTATCTATAATCACTTTATTTAATAATTTACCATAGACATCCGATGGAATAGTTAAAGAATTATCTAAATCATCGTTATAAAAAAACTGTCCCCATTCTTTATACATAGTACCAAATCTTTGTAGAGAATTATAACAATTGTCGACAGTAATTGGTAGATGCATATTACTATTTTCCGGAGCGCTAAAATTCCAGCATACTAATGCAGGGAAATTATTAGTTGCTATTAAATAAGCATTAATTACGTCATTATCTTCTTTATCTTCGGTATAAAAACCTACAGTATATTCAAATTGAGAATTAATGTCATTAATGTTTAATGCAGGTTGAAAAAGTATTGGGCTATTATCTGAATACACATTACCATTTACCACAGATAATTGTGTTTTACCTACTAATAAACCATTTCTTTTTACTACCATATTAAAAACTCCATTTTGATTAGCACCAATATTAATAGAAGTTTTAGGTTTAATACCATATTGCTGTACGCTATTTGAACACATCCATCAAACAACAGGTTCCATTTTTTTTACAAACGTACTTTTGTAAACAGAATGATTAGCTATTGGATATCTGACTGTTTGAAAGTCGGTATCTGTTACTACTGAAGGTGTAAAAGTTAATTTTGGTTTCCATTGTACATCCGTCCAATTTTGATTTGAATCCGAGTACACCTCAAACTTAAAACTTACTGAGTTTCTAGCTTTTCCATTTTGATCATTACTAATTTCTACTAGAAAAGGAATGCTTACATCTGTACCGACTTCGTTATCAGCTGAAGAAACAATCAAATTATTTGAAAAATTAACACTAGGAGCCAATGTTTTTAAATAAATTACTTCTTCAATGTCTGGAATTGAACTATTATTTGAATTATTTGCTGATGTATTGTCTCCCGGATTTGGAATTGGTTCGCTTTGACTGGTTATTTTAGTAATTTTATAAGTAACTTCATCACTTACAGAATTTAGTGATATGGGATTCCATTCAATTTTAACATGTCCAGTACTTGGAACAGTATACAACTGGTTATCATTTAGTAAAAAACCACTTTGAAAATCATTTACTAAATGATTTACTCTGTTTTCGTCTTTTAAAAATATTTCTTGGCTAGGTGCATTAATATACTGAATAGTAGGATTAGAGTTTACCAAACTACTATCTTCCTCTTTTATAAAGACTAATCTAAAATAAATTCTTTGCCCTTTATCAACAGTCAATAAACTATTGTTATTTGAACCTAATAACGGATTATTTCCATTGTAAGTTGTTATTACTACATTATCAGTATTATTCGGAGGAGTTGAAGTTAATTGTTTAAAATATAATCTAAACGGAATACCATTATTAATTGTGCTTTTTGAAGTTTCAATAGCATATTTCGCAATAGACCCATTTGTTGATAACAATGATAGCATGTCAGTTATTTTAATTGTACCTGCTTTAGGTGCTACCCAAACTCTTACTGCTTCAAAACCTGACTCATCAGTAATTTCATCTCTAACTGGAACAGCAGGAATAACATCTGAAACAGCAGTGATTAACATATTTGGTGTATTTGCACTTGAAGATGAGAAATTATTTGTACCAGAAGTATTTAAACCTTGATTAAAAACTACATTATTGTTTTTTACTATATCAATTAATCCATCACCATTTCCATCAGTAAAATAAATATCTGTATAATTTTTTGAAATAAACCTTCTACTACCCACATGAAAATTATTTTTACCCCATGGCAAGCCAGCTTTTAAATCCCATGATTGGAAAAATTTATTTTGTGTTTTACCTTCCCCTCTGTAAAATGCGTCAATACCTGAAATACTAATTACTTCACCATAACTTACGTTATTTGTATTAACATCAAAATAACAAGGTCTGTAACTAATTCCATTAGCATGCTTATAAACAATATCATCCAAACCATTTCCATCCATATCTGCCATAGAAATAATCCCTCTACTCCTTGGATAACTAGCCCCAAATGGTAAACCAAACAGAATGTTTTTAAAAGGTTCATTTGAAACTTTATTCCATTTTATTTCAAAACCAATTGCAGGTCTAATTTCCCAACCCGCTTCAATTGTTTGCGTTGTATTTATTCTGGATGCACCTAACAATCCGTAACCTAATGAAAAACTTGGTGTTGGTGATTCTAAATTCGGTAAATTAATTGAAATTGGCTCTTCGAAAATAGCTTCAGATTTCCTAGCGTCAGGCGCTAAATCATCATAATATTCAAATTTATGTTTATAAAATTCATTACCGTTTTTATCAAACTCCGCAACAGATTCTAATACCGTTTTATTAAATCTACCAGTGCTGTAATTAAATTTATAGTTTCTAATTAATTCATTATTATTTTTAACATTTATTTGTTTTAACAAGAAAACATCTATTTGCTTTAATCCGTTTTTAGCATTTATAATTGGATTGTTTCTAATAGCTGTATTATCCGTTACAAATTCTACACTATAAATCCCATTGTTTTCATTATATCCCGTATAAAATATTTCTTTTATATTGAAAATTTTACCCTCATTTAGATTTTCATAATTTCCAGTTTGACCACTTAAACTATAGTTATCATAACTGTACTTAATATTGTTTCCATGAACATCCTCTACCATATATAATGCCCAATGCACAATATTTCCTTGGGAATCTTTTATAACAGCATTTTCAAATACACTATTTTTACCACCATACCAACTTACTGTTCCATCGGTTGAAGTGACTTTCCATGTGTAATTGGATGTAGCACTTCCTAATCTTTCAATTTTAGTAAAAGAACCCTGCTTTCTTGGCGTGAAAATTCTATTTTCTAATCTTGAGATAGCATCCGTATTATAAATCCCTCCAATTTCCTGATGTCTATTCGGCATCCAGTCTTCACCATTAGAAGTTTTTTGATACATTAACTGCTCCCCATTCAAGTTATAAATCTCCGATTCTTTTGTGGGATCAAATGTTGGTACTCCCCATCTTGTATCTATAGAAATTGCAGGCGTGCTCATATTCCAACCTAAACCCATCCAGCCATTACCACCATCACTGCTGTAATTAATACTTACATTTGGTTGTACCCCATTTCTTCCAGCAGGAATTTTTATAGGATAACTGATATTTGCCTCTCCTTTTTGAGAAACTTCTGGTGGACTTATAATTGTCATTTCAGCTGATGGATCAGCTGCTTTAATATCACTCATCATTGTTGGAGTGAAAGAACTTGTTTGCGGACTTTCTGGCACTTGAATAATTCCGTTTACGTAGTCGCCATCTTTGTCTGAAAGCGCTACAATAATATTATCACTCACCATTAAACTATCTTTTTCAACAGGAATCCATTTTTTATAATCTGCATCAAAATGGAATGTTTGGATGTCTTTTTCAGTATATCCGTTTGGAATTAATGACGCATCGTATTCCATAAATAATTTAAAAGCCGTAGAATCTTTAACTTTTAAATTAGTTACACGATACGCTGTTTTGTTTTTTGTAACATTAATAAAACTTGATTCGAATTGTGGGATGTCGATTAGTCTTACTTCTGCAATAGCATGTTTTTTAGATTCATATTCTGCATAGTTTTTAGCTGCAATTACATTATATGCAACACTGGTTTTAGCATCTAACGGTTCTACATTATAATTTCTATCAGCTTTAATAAATTGGGCTGCTTTGACCTCAATTATATCGACTACTACATTATTTTGAAATAATTTTAATACAACTTCTTTATTGGCTACATTCGCGAACTTTTCCTCAAACTGATTCTCTATAATAGTTACTGGTTTGTCATTTGCCGTTAAAGTATATCCTGAATTTTCTAATTGACTTGGCAGATTAATAAATCCGTTTAAATAAATATTTTTATTGTCGTTTTTAAACGCAATTAAATTTTTTAATTCAATTATATGGTTCTCGCTTTTCGCTTTAGTAAAAATTTTAAGATTTTTAATTTTGTAATTGTACACTGCTTCATTTGGTAAGGTAAAAAATATTGTGTTCACTCCGTTTTTTAACCAGGCTGCACTCATTTTTTCTTCCACGTTTTGCCATTCGTTAGAGAACTTTACTACATAACCACCTACTACTTTATTAAAGTTAATACTTCTTGAAGGAAGGGTTGATTTGTCAATTCCTTTGATATCGTAAGATAAGTAAATTTCTTTTCCAGCAAGTTGTTTATCAATAATATTTACTTTGAAAATATTATCATAAATGAAATCAAAATCCCCTTTCTTACTAATACCAATATTTCCTTCTTTTATGTCAGAAGCAAATACCATATTAGTGTTATCGTTATTTACAAATTTTACTTTCGTTGTAGCCTCTTTTTTATTATCTGTTTTAGATGCTACCTCATTATAAAAAGTATCTGTAGGATTAATTACAGGAAGTGCATTGCCAACATAATGATTTATAGCTTGCGGATTCCATTTTACTTTGATATAGTTTTTTAGCAACTGATTTGAATATGCGAAATAACCCGAGTTAAAGAAACTTAGGATTAAGAAATAAACAAAATATTTATTGGTTTTGTTATTTTTAAAGAAATGATACATATTGTAAGGAATGATTTTATTTATAAAAAGTGGATTGCTAGTATGCTATTTTAATTGATGATAACTTTAAAAACTTTGTTGGTTTCTTTTGTTTTTAAATGCACAAAATATACCCCTGAAAAATCGAAGTGTACTTTTATTATATCCGTGTCTAAGTTCTTGTAATTAAGGAATTGAATTAATTTTCCATTTGTATCATTAATTTTTACTTCAACAAATTCGTTATTCTTTTGTGAAAGTTTAAGCGTAACGTCTTCATTAGTTTTACTTGGGTTTGGATATACTGAAATAGAATTATTTGGATTAGAAATTACTTTAAACATGAACTCCTCTTCACAAGTACCATTGGAAACCTGAAGCCTATAATACCCTTCTGTTTCTAATTGAATGCTGTTGTCCGTTCCTATTGTTTGTTCATCTTTTGTCCAAGTATATTGTAGTTTTTTATCTGATTTAAGTATTTCAGGTGATACAATTACCTGGTTGTTTTCATTTAAATTCCACGTTTCTTTTAATTTAAGTTCGAATTTATTTTCATCTTTTACTTCTACTTGAATATTTTTTTTGTTTTTAAAAACATCCGTTACCTCAACATTATATTTCCCTTCTGGTAAATCGTTAATGACGTATTTTGAGTTTTCAACATAATAATTTTTACGAAGTTTGTCGTTACTTACGGTGATGTTAAATGGATAATTGCTTTCAAGAAACTCTAAATGTAGTTGGCTAGTCTCTCCACATTTGTTTGATGTTCTAGAAAATATATTTGTTTCAGGTGCTTTAATAAAAATAAATCTTGAATTATCGAGCAGATTGATATTATCGAAGACGATGTCATTATTAGAATTAAAAACGCCAACATAATGTTGTCCGGAAGACAAATCAATAGCATCTTGCGTATTTGTATGAGATACATATAAATAGATTTTTTCATTTACTAACAACGTATCAATAACACTATCTAGTAATTCTTTTTTTATTTTAAGTTTAAAAAGTCTGTTATCTATTGAATCTACCTGTTTTTTGAAATGCCAAATTTTATAGTTCTCAATGGATAATTCATTCTGATTAGGAATCATTTTAACTTTTCCATTATGCCCCCATACTGCGTAATTATTATTTAAAAAAGTGCTATCGGTATATATTTCTAACCCTTTAAGATTGTGATTATAACTTTTGTTTCTGTTGTAAAAATTTTCACTGTCATTTCCCATACCTGTGATGTCTTTAGAAAATGCTGCTAATGAAATAGGATTCCATAATGTGTCATTTTTTACGCTTCTGTAATATTGATTTTCATTTAATGAAAAACCATATTTTAAGGATAAATAGGTTTCAATTTTTTCTTTGTGAAACTTACTTACAACTTTAGGAATAAAAATAATTTCTAAAATATTATCTTCCTGAGTGTTTATTAAATCAATAAATAGTTTTCCTTTTTTAGAGAATGTTGGGTCATTATGTAAGTAACTTACAATTTTGGTATTTCTATTTTCATCTAAAACTGAAATGGTATCATTTTGCTTGATTACATTTTTGTTTGAAATTTTTATGGTTTTAGTACCGTATTTTAATGATACAATGTCCTTTTCTACATTTCCATCTGTTTTATAAGCAATAAAGAATGAAAATTGATTACTATACATTTTATAATTACTTTCTAATTGCGTTAAAGCGCAATTGTAATTGTTACTAGAACAATTAGTAACGGTATCGTTTTTGAGCCAAAGTGTGGCATTATTTTTTATATATTCCGATTGACTAAATGAATTTAGACTAAGTAGTAGAAATACGATTTTTATACCGTTAATCAAGGCTGTTTTAATATGCATAATGGACAAAATTAATTTTGAGAAAAGCATAACTAATAAAGTTATAACTCGTTATATCAATTTTAAAAAATTGAAAATGAGCGGTTAACTTACTGTTTATAATTTTCAGTTTATTATAAGTTGTTATTTGATTCGTATGAATGAAATTGTTTAGAGAAAATCAGATTGTAATATAAAATCAGTTAATTTCATGGATAAATTAACTGTGATTTTAGACCATTTCATCACATTTAACCTACTCATATTTAGAGATTTACCAATAATTTTTACTAACTAATATCACTTTAGCTGTAATTTTTTGGCAATGTAAATTGGATTTACATGAAAAGATATACGTATTTATACGTATGAAATGTAAGTTGGGAAAGACTAGAATTGAAAGTGTATTGTTATCTGTTTGTGGACAAGGATTACTTAGTTAGTTGACTTCGTTCGTTTGCAAATATGCGCTGTTCTTTATATGATATAATTGTTAGATTGGGGTTATTTAATTATATAATAGACCGTATCAGAGTTTTTAACCAAAAATATAGATTTATCAAAACTTTTACCATTATTAGTTGAATTTAAAAAAAACTCTTTATTTTTAATTACTTTTAGTTTATTATTTATATAAAACACATTTATTGAATTAATTAAATTACCAGATTTATATGAATTATTTTCAATTTTTATTAATTCATAATCGTTAAATGATTCTTTATATAATTGAATATCTGTTCCTAATATTTTTTTATTTATTCTATCATTCATATTATCAATATAAATATAGTTGTTGTCAGATAAACTATATGCAATAATTATTTTTTTCTTATTATAACTTTTTTTAAATAAAATTTTATTTATCCAAATACTTTTCCCAATGTATTTAATTGGCATCAATATTGTATCAATACTGTTTGTTTTTTCAAAATAAATTGTGTCAAATTGTTTTTCTTTTACGTTCAATTTATTGTTTAATTCATTTTTACAACTAATTAAAAATAAAAAGACAAATAAGTTTGATGTTAAAATTATTATTTTCTTGTCCATACTCCGCTAATTCCTTTTAAACCTAATATACTTGTAGTTATATTTGTAAGTTGTTTGTTTCCATCAAAATGTGTTGACTTTAATGGAGGACTAACATAAAATTCTGCACCATTTGAAATTGTTGGACCAATACCTTTTACAGCTTTAAAAGCCGAAGAAAAAGAGTTTGCTAAATTACCCGTTATAGCATCTGAATTTGCTTTAAAAAAACTTTTTGTCCCCTTGCCTTCTCTTAAATTATTTACGTAAGTGAAAGGTCCATTATAAGCAGATGTTCCAACTGCATTGTATTGATTTTTAACTAAAATATCTGAATATGTTTTTCCATATTTACCTGATTCAGCTCTGTTAACAATCGATTCAGCAACTACTTGTCTATCTACATCAGATGTATTTCCAATACCAGACATTTCTGCGTATACCGTTCTCGCTGTTAATCCTATATTTGAATTCATACTTAATTCATAGCCTCCTTTTTGAATTAAACCAATATACGTTTCAGATATTGATTTATTATGACCCTCACTTTGATTAGATTCAGCATAATTTTTATATGCGCTTACTAAATTATATCCTTCTTGGTTTGTTACAAAAACTTTATTTATACCATCATTAACATAGGTTGCTTGACCAGTATTATTATTAATTATTATACTTTCTGGAGCTCTCCCATCAGGATCAACGAATCTTATAGGATTATTAAATGAAAAACTATATGGCGACCAACTTGGAAATTCTTCACTTAATGGGTCGGGCGAAATCCATAAACCTGCTGCGTCGCCAATTGGACGAGCATCGGGGTTTATACTGTCTATAATAATATCGCCTACAATTTTGTTTTTGTAAACATGCCAACGAATAGTACCTATGATTACAATGCTATCTAAATCGTGAAATTCCAGATATTTACCTTTGCTTAATGTTGCAATTTTAACTTTGGAACCAAATTTTGCAAAAGGATTACCTGCTTGTATGTTTTTGTCTCGGCGTGCTTTTTCTTCTTTAGTTAGTTTTTCTTGTGCTGAAAGAAATCCTAAAGAAAATAGGCAAATTAATAAAAAATAAAATTTACTCATATAAATTAATTTTTGTTAAAGGTATTTAATTTTTTGTTCTCGTATTTACTTCTTTCTATTTTTAATGAAACTAACCAATTGAGATACATTTCTTCAGGCATATTTCGATAACCGATTTTGTGAATGAACTTGTATTGGTTTTCTAAATCGAAAAACATTTTGTTTGCTTTGTCAATGTCAGATTCAACTTTAATTTGCTTTTTAATTGTTTCTGCTTTTAATATTAAAGCATTTACAAAATGTGGAAAGTTTTGAATGGCTAACTCGCAACATCGCAAAATAAAAGTTCCATCGTTGTTTGGAAATTTTACATTGAAATTGTCAGCTAAATCAATTAGTAACAGTGAAACAGTTTCATTATTATTAAGTGCTTTCATATACACTCCATTAGTAATAGCATCTAAATGAACATACCCAGATGCCATTATCCAAGCATCAATAGGAAAAATTCCACTAGTAAGTTCGGTATTATACCAACCATTTTTTTTATTTTGATGTTTGATATAAATATGATTAGGTGCAAGTGCCAAATGTGCCGTAGTGCCTAATTCTTCGCAAAGGATTTTATATAAATAAGGTAAGGAACGACAATTGCCTTTGTGTGTTTCTAGAAGTTTAGACACAAAGAGATTTTGACGATTTTGATGTCCAAAAACATCGTTAAAATCATAGCCAAATGGCTCATATTTATACAATTTATCATTAATATTTAGGAGGATTGTGTCACACATAACTTGATAAACAGATGCCCATTTGTTTACTTTTTCTTTGTCGGTTTCTACATACGCTAAAAATCGGTTTTCAATTAACGAGTTACACAAACCAGATAGTAATTTGATTTGACTATTTACATATAACGTATCTAATTTTTGATCTGAAGAAGTATTTTCGATAGAAAAAACCGCTTTTTTAAAACTGAAATTATTATCGTCATTAATCATACTTTGAAGCAAAGAGAAGCTTTGCTCAAATAGTTTTTCTTGGTTTTGTGCGTTAATACAAAAAGTTGAAAAAAGGAGTAGTAAAATTATATATTTCTTCATTTTTTAATCTTTAAAATTATTTTTTATTTTCATATTGAATTCTCCTTTAAATGCTTCATTTTCTTGTTTCCGTTTGGCTTGTTTTAATGAACTTAACCATTTTTGATATTCTTCTGCTGGCATTTCCGTAAATCCTAAATTTTCAACTTTTTGACTTTCAGAATTTGCTTTTTTTAGTAGTGCTATAACCTTAGGATAATTTTTTATTTTTTGTAGTTGTTCTTTAACTCTCGGATTAATACCTAATTGTTTTACTACAAATTCAAATTTAATAGCGTTGTAATTTGCTTTTATCATTTGTGCGTGAACATTATCCGGGTATAATTGCAATGCTTTTTCAGTAATTTTTTCTATAAAATCATCATATCCGAATTTGTGAATATATCCGTTTGCTAAATCAACATAGAATTGCGAAAGCAATTCTTTTTTTGATAAGCTTTTTAAATAAATTTCATTTTGTAATGCTTCGGCTTTAATGTAACCTGAATTTATCATAAAAGAATTGGTAGTAAACATTCCGTTTGTTAATTCAATATTGTACCACTTGTCATTTTCATCGCTAAATTTAATAAATGAATGATTTGGTGAAAATGCTAATTGTGCTTTGGCTCCTATTTGTTCGGCAAGCATTAGATAAAATAAAGGCATGGATCGACATTGACCAGAATGATATTCTGCTAGTTTAATAACAAATGTTTTGGAATAATCTTTTTCACCTATATAATCTTCAAAATCATATTTGAAAGGCAAGTGTTTACGAGTGTCATTTTTTAGTTGTATTGTTTCTGAAAAGAATTGAAAGAGGCTATAATTTTTTGCAGTGTTGCTATTTAAATCATATTTTGATTCTTTCATTTTAGCTAATATATAATCTGTTGATTGTTTAATAACTTTATCGAATTGAGCTTTATCTTTTTTATTCTCAAAAAAAGCATTTTCGATTTCAAAATTCACATCTTTTATTGAATAATTTTCGGTATTTAAATTGAGCATTTTGACAAACAGATTTCTGTAATACTCTGTTCCTTTAATATTTGATAAACTTGGAAGATTATAGTTTAGGTTGTCGGGTTTATTTTCTGAATTGATTTCTTTTTTTAAATTATTTAATAATTCTTGCTTTTGCTTTTCATGTTGCTGAAAATCATGAATTATTTGTTGATTGTTTTTTTGAATTATTTGTTGCTCGTTAGTTCCATAAAATATATCCAATGGTTTTGGCGGTTGCACAATGTTTGGATTTCCATATTTTTGAAAATC
>RDXZ01000132.1 GCA_004293265.1 Bacteroidota bacterium
TGCTGTAAAAATTTTGTATATATTTGAAATTTAAAAAAAAATATGTATTTAGACAACCAATTCGCCCCTGCTTGTGTCCCACAAGCAGTAGTCGTTGGTATAAAAATCGTTTGTTACAATATTCGCTTGTGGGACACAAGCGAGGGCGTAAAACAAATATTTCGCCTGAACTTCGTGCAAGCGTGGACGCTTGCACGAGATATTAACTGGTGCAAGCGTCCACGCTTGCACCAAAATAACCTAAATAGTTACAAAAAAAATACATATCATTAAAAAATATTTTTTGATTGTATGTATTTTTTTTTTTATTTTAATATAGTTTTCAAAAAAAATAACTAATTTTGCCCAATTATTTTTAACTTAACCTCAATACTTCTACAAACGAAGATTTTTTAATAATTTCTTTTCTTTTGAGTGAAGACTGCGGTAATACGAAATTTTTACCATCATTTTTATCGTTTTAAAATATGCCATTTGTAACTACACCTATTCAAGGATTATATGTTTTTGAACCCCGTTTGTTTGTTGATGAACGTGGATATTTTTATGAAAGTTTTAATTTAAAACAATTTTCAGAGGCAACAGGTTTCGAAGGAAATTTTGTGCAAGACAATCATTCTTACTCTACTTATGGCGTGATGCGAGGTTTACATTTGCAACTTCCTCCTAATGCACAATCTAAATTGGTGCGTGTTGTCAATGGTGAAGTATATGATGTGGCGGTTGATGTTCGTAAAAAATCTCCTACTTATGGGCAACATTTTGGCGTAAATTTATCAGCAGAAAACAAAAAACAATTTTTTATTCCGCAAGGTTTTGCGCACGGATTTGTGGTTTTGAGCGAATCAGCAGAGCTTTTATATAAATGTGATAATTATTATGCTCCTCAATCTGAATCAGGACTTTTATACAATGACAAAGATTTGAACATAGATTGGAAAGTTTCTGCGGACAAAATGTTGGTCTCAGGCAAAGATTTATTACTCAAAACGCTCAAAGAAACAGAAATCAATTTTTAATTTAATTTTTATTGATGTTTACACAATTTTGGAATTTTTTAGAAAAAAAAGGGTTAGTTCAATTTTTTAAATTTGCTTCTATTGGTGCGATATGCGCGAGCATTGAGCTTGCTTGTGTAGCATTTTTAAAATATTTATCTTATAATGATGAATTTATTTTGTATGTCAATCCAATTATTTTTGCTTTTGTATTGATTTTAAATTATATATTGAGTCGGCTTTTTGTGTTTACGCCCGGACGTTATAGCGTCCAAAAAGAATTTTTAGTTTTTTGTATGGTGGGGTTGGTAGCATTAGCCATCAATCAAAGTGTGATGTATATTGCCCTTTATCATTCCAATTTGCCGATAGAATTGTCAATTTTTTCAATATTTATACTCAAAAAAGCGAGCATAGCAAAAATAATTGCTATTGGAATTACGGTAGTATTTAATTTTTTTGCTAAAAAATTTTTTGTTTTTAAAAGTTAGTTAGTTTAATTGTAGTGCTGTGAATGTAATGCTTTGTCCTGCTGAACGAAGTGAAGCAACTGCTTGTTGAAAGGCGATTTGTAAACGAGAAACGAGATTTTTCGCTTCGCTCAAAAAGACAAAAAAATTACACTCAAAAAGACAAAAAAATTACATTTATAATACTACGAGTTTAATTTTTATTCATTTTTTACAATAAAAAAATATTAATAATTATGTCAATTTTTTCAAAAATTATGAGGGGAGAAATTCCTTGTTACAAAATAGCAGAGAACGAAAGTTGTTTTGCTTTTTTAGACATCAACCCAAAAGCCAAAGGGCATACTTTAGTCATTCCGAAAAAAGAAGTCGATTATTTGTTTGATTTAGAAGATGATGAGTATATAGCACTACAAAAATTTGCTAAAAAAATTGCAGAAGCACAAAAAAAAGCATTTAATTGTAAAAGAATTTGTACTGCTGTGATTGGTTATGAAGTTCCTCACGCACATATACACTTGCTCCCAAGCAATAGTATGGCTGATGCTACACTTTCAGGAAAAACTAAAACATTTTCAAAAGAAGAAATGGCAGAAATTGCAGAACAAATCCAAAAATATTTAGGATAATGTGAATTGGATTGGGGATAATATTTTTTATAAAATTAAGAGGTTTTTCTTTCAGAGGATTTCAACCCTTAGGATAGATAGATGTTAGAAGAATCGAAAAAGATTTGCCTTTGTCTATTAAGCCCATCAAAAAATATTTGTGTTAGAAAATTTTTGGTGTTGTTTGTGAAAGGCAAACATCAACAAAATGTTATTTTTCTTTATTTTTTATGAGTGCCTCCAACTTATCGATATAATTTTTTTGGCTTTCGTTTTCTTGTTTGAGCCTATTGATTTCTAAAATAATTTCTTTTTCTTTTTCAGTAATGCTACCTTGTAACATAAAGCCCGCACTTCCAAAATTCACGTTAAAACTTGGTGCATCTTGGATATAATATAAGTGTCTTTCGCCGATAGAGAGCAATTCGAGGGGAGTGATTTGAAAAATAGTAGCAATTTTATTGATATGTTTTTGCCCTACGTCTGTGGTTCCATTTTCGAGGTTACGATAATTTTTCACATTCATTTCCATTTTATCAGCCATTTCTTCTTGGGTAAGATTTTTTAGTTCTCTGAAGTACTTTATTTTTTTACCTATATCAAAATTTGGACTCATCATAGTTATAAAATAGGGCTTAAAAAGTGTGAAAAAAAGGTATTTTAAGGGCTTGTAAAGATATATTATTTAGTTTAATTTTGCAATCAGAATATATCTTTCTACTATTTTGCAAAGATAAGTTAAAACTTTTAAAATACAAATTTTTCAAAGATTTTTTTCACAGAAATTTTACAGAAATTTATCAGTAACCGAAATTTTAAATTTCTCTTGGTGGTTTGGGTTATTATTTTGAATTTTGCAGTGGGATAAGGGGAAGTTTTAAGAAACAAATAACAAATAAAAAATTATAGATGAACTTTAATATTTTAATGGTATTGTCTATAATAAATATGACTCTCTAAATATGATTATGATAACATTTAAAAAAATACTAAATAATGGATTTTAACGTAGAAACCCCTAATAATTACGAGCAAAAATGCTTATGTGTACTTGTGCTTGATGTTTCAGGTTCAATGGACGGCGAACCGATTAAGCAACTTAATCAAGGTATGCAATCTTTTTATCAAGATATTAAAGAAAATTCAACCACAGCCAACAGATTAGAAGTTTGTCTGATTGAATTTGCAAGTAGTGTCAATGTACTAATAGAACCTTCTCTTATCGAAAATTTTACAATGCCAAACTTAACAACCAAAGGCTCAACTGCATTAGTTGATGGAGTAAGAAAAGCAATTAACAAGGTTGAAGAACGTAAAAATTGGTATAAACAGACTAAACAAAAATATTACAGACCTTGGATAATCCTAATAACAGACGGCGAACCAGATAGTAATCAAGATGTTGATGGTTTAGCACAAGAGATAAAACAAGGTATAACAAATAAGACTTTCTTTTTCTTTGGTGTTGGAGTTGAAGGTGCAAGAATGGAGATTTTGGAACAAATTTCAGATACTAATATGCCACCTGCTATGTTACAAGGGCTGAAATTTAGCGAGTTTTTTAAGTGGCTAAGTGCAAGTATGTCAACAGTCACAAGTTCAAAAGATGGAGATACTATTTCAATGGCAAGTCCTGCAAGTTGGATGAAAGGTTTTACAATTTAAAGAATGAGAGAGTTTTTAAACTCTCTTTTCTTACTTTACTTTAATCAAAATGAAAAAAGTTATATTTATATTATCTTATTTCTTAGTTTGTAATAATTCTTTTGGGCAAGAGTTGGGTATTGATTTTAATAAGTTTGATTTTTATGATTATGTTTTTTTGTTTATAGTTATCATAATAATAGTTTTAATATTTTTTTTATGTGTACTAATATTTAGTTCCCATCATGAAAAAAATAGTTCTCCAAAAAAAAGTAAAGGTAATATGAAGGAAAAAAGAATACAAAATACTTCTAAGAAAAAAATAAAATGTAATTTTTTTAAAAAAAATACAAAAAATAATAAATCTGTAATAAAATATAGTAAATATACAGTAAAAAAAAACGATATAATATTACCTCATAGTAATATTATAACAACTAAAGATAATTGGTTTTCAGTTGGTCGTTCTATAATTGGAAAATCTCATATTAAAAACAATATACCCTGTCAAGACTTTTGTCATTTAGAAATGATTAACGATTTATGGGGAATAGCAATTGTATGTGATGGGGCAGGTTCAGCAATCAATTCTCATATAGGTTCTGAATTTGTAGCAAAAGAAAGTGCAAAAATTTTCAAAAGTATTTTTCTCAAAGAACAATTAGAGAAAAATAAGGAGTTGCTACCAAATGATATTTGGCAAGAGTTAGCAAAAAAAGGACTTTATCAAGTAAAACAAAATTTAGATAATTTTGCTAAAAACGAGGGTTATCAGGTTGAGAGTTTGGCTTGTACTATAATTTTGGCAATTTATTCACCTTTTGGAATATTAGTTACACATATTGGCGATGGACGGGCTGGATTCTTAACACATAACAATGAATGGAAATCTATGATTATACCTTGGAAAGGCGAAGAACCCAATCAAACAGTTTTTATAACATCTGCAATTTGGAACGAGAATGTAGACAATTATATAGAAAGTCGAATAATCAAGGAACAACCTTTTGCTTTTACACTTATGTCAGACGGTTGTGAGGCGCATTCTTTTGAATGTAGTATATTTGACAAACAAACGAATGAATGGAATGACCCAAATTTACCATTTCCTAAATTTTTCAATCCTCTTGTAGAAGGTTTAAAAAAAATGAAATTAGCCAATATGTCAGAGGAAGAAATACAAGATGAGTGGAACAAATTTTTATCGTCAGGCACACCAAGCTTGGTTAATGAACCAGATGACAAAACCTTAATTTTAGGTATATTTATCAATGAGAAACCATTAAACTAATCAAAAAAATGTCATTGATTGTTAAAACAGAAAAAGGGCAACAAATTAACTTAGAAGATACACCTTTTACATCAGGTGGAGAGGGAGAACTATATAAAATTATCAGCCCTAATAGTCTTAACAAATATTGTGTTAAAATCTACTATTCACAATATCAAACACAACAAAAGTATGAAAAATTACGATTTATGATAAATCATAAACCACAACAAATCACTGACAAGACAAACTACATGATTTGTTGGGTAGATGATTTAGTTTTTCGTGATGATAATTTCGTAGGCTTTTTAATGCCATTGGCTTTTGACAATAGTATTCAATTGTATGAACTTTGTACTACAAAGATAAAAAAAAATCTAAAATCAACTTGGTATCAAAAATTTGATAGAGATCTTGATCCATCTATTGAAAACAGGCTCAAACTATGTGTAAATATTGCCATTGCTATACATAACATTCATAATACTCAAAAGTATGTACTAGTAGATATGAAACCTCAAAATATATTAATATGTCCAGAAGGTAAAGTGTCTATCGTAGATTTAGACAGCATACAAATTTCAAATGGAGTACAAATAATTCATCATGGACACGTTGCAACACCCGAATATACACCAATAGAAGGAAGAAGAATAAATCCTTCTAATGATTTTGTACCTGAAAGTTGGGATAGATTTTCATTAGCTATAATTTTCTATGAAATAATTTTTGGAATACATCCTTTTGTTGCTACAAGTATAGGAAAATATAAACACATCACAACTATTGAAGATGCTATAAAAAACGAATTATTTGTTTTTGGTTCAAATTCAGAATTTTTAGAACTTCCACCACCACATAATAAATTTCATTTACTACCTCAAAATATAAAAAATTACTTTATAAAAGCCTTAGATAAAGGATATAATAATCCTGCTGGAAGACCTACTGCAGAAGACTGGGGGAAAATGTTATTTGAAGAACTGAGATTAGAAACAGAAAAAACTGATGTGTATTGTCCAGTTTGTAAACATATTATGTCAGTACCTAAGTACAAACATGTAAGAGTAAATTGCCCAAAGTGTAAAACTAATATTGAGATTAAGAATGGTAGTCTTTCGGGTTATATAGGTGAAAATATCGTTGAGAAAAAAGTTTATGTTGATAAAGTTTCCACAGAAAATAAACCAAATGAAAAATTTATTACTTATTTACTTGCTATTGCTATGATTATTGGCTTTATTTGGTTTCTAAGCTTAAATAATAATAGTAGTAATATTCAAAATAACAATGAAAATAATACTGAAGAAAATAACAACAATAAGCCAGAAGATTCTCTTATCGATGAGATAAAATACGAAAAAACAATTTTTATGGAACAAAAAAAAAAGTTTATTGACGCTTGGAAAAAACCAAATTCAGATACAAATACTTTGATTCTAAACCTTACCTTTACAGAAAATAATATTAAAGGATTAGATAGTGATGTTTATGAATATCAAAACTCACATAAAGATTTGGATAAACTTAGAACAAGTTTTAAAGAACGTAAAAGAGAACAAGATTCTATTATGAAAGTATTTAACCAAAATATATCCACTAAATAAACTCATATGAAATTTTATTTTATTTTTATTATTTTGTTTGTAAATTTCAACTATGTATTTTCACAAGGAATATTTGATATTATCTTTCGTCAAAATTCAGACTTCAACCCTATTGAGGATAGAAAACAACTTGAAAAGCAAATAAAAGATTTATCAAAAGAAAAATATAATCTAACTAAAAATTTAGAAGACACAAAACAAAAAGCTAATCAAAGTTTTCAAACCCTTCAAACTTACAAAATTCAAACAGAAAATATCAGACAACAAAACATACAATTAACTCAAAAAAATAAAGAACTTCAATCGATTAACACACAACTTAGTCAAGATAAACAAAATCTTGAGTCTGAAAATCAGCGTTTAAGAAACGAAATTGAAAAATTAAAAGAAGAAATTAGTGTACTAAAAGAAGAAATCAAACGACTTAATAACACAATTGATACAAAGAATAATGAAATAAAAACGTTAAGAGATAGTCTGAATTTATACAAGTCAAATTTAGATAGTATCAGACAAGAGTTTTTCGATGAATCTTTTGAGTTATTAGCCTCTAATGACCAGCAAAGTTGGTATAAAATTAAGTTAATTCAAAAAGAAGAATTTAAACAGAAGACTGATAGAAGTAGAGAAATTTATGAAATTTATAAGGCAAAAAAAATTAAAACATTAAAAATAAGAATTAGGAGAGGAAGGGAAGTATATGGTTTAAAAGACGGAAAAAATTGGGGAAGCATTGAAATAAAAATGATCGAAAACAATCAAAGTATAGGCAAAACAGAAATAAATTTTGACAATCAGGGCTATTTTCAACCTATATTTTTTGTCGATAAACTAAAAAAAGGTATTTATGAAGTACACGTAAGTCAAGGTGAAGTGAATAATGAACCAGATAAAAAATTAATTTTTGAATTAAAATAATATGATACTAAAACTATTTTTGTCTTTTATTTTGATACTTAACTCCTATTATATTTTTGCACAAAATAAGAATAATAGAAAAATAATAGCAGAGAAATATAACGCCTTACAAAATCTTGAAAAAACTAATATCAGGAATGTTTGTGTAGATACCATTAATAATATTCGCTATTTTTCTACAAAAAATTTAGGAATAATTAAAGAAGATTCCAATTATAAAATAAATTATTTATTTGATAAAAAAGAAATATATGGTGCTTTCGTATTAGATAAAAAAAGAAAAAATGGAGTTTTTGTGGCATTTGCTGAGAATGCAACAAAAACCAGATTTGATACAATAAAAGTGAAAGAAAAAGATTTAAAAAACAAAATAGATTTTTCTAAAATACAAATTAAAAAAACAGAATTTTTAACAAAAAATAAAGGATATGAATATATAAAAGAAGTAATAATAAAAGTTGGAAAATACGAAACTAAAATTAAAAACATAGCAGATACATTAAGTAGGTTTCAGCAGGCATATATATTAGATACAAATAAAGTTAGAAATTTAACTTTTGTAAAAACTGTTTTCGCTGACGATGATCATGTCTGGGTAGGTACAGAAGGACAAGGTACTTTTGTTTTTTATCGTAATAATACTAAACCTATTTTAAATGTGTCAAAACTTTATACAATCGTACAACAATTAAACTCAAAAGTTAAAACAATTAATAAAATTACAGAATTTCAAGGTCTAATTTTATTAGCAACTTCTAATGGCATTTATTCTGTTCCAAAAAACATTTCTAAAATAAAAAAACTTAATAAAGAATTAAAAAAACAAAATATTACTTGTCTTGCTACTCGAAAAAATACAATTTATGCGGGAGATAGTCAAGGTAATATTTGGAAAAAAATTACAAACAACCATAAAAAATCACATTGGGAAAAAATAGAAATGGACACAAGTTTTAGACAAACACTTGGACACATTAATGATATGAATTTTGATAAGAACGGAAATTTGTGGGTAGCAGGTAATAAAATTATTCGTTTTAGTAGAGATACAACCAAAGAAGTAAGAAAAGGAGAAAATGAATTTAGTTTAGAACTTATTTTTGATACAGAATTGGGCTTTAAAGCCAAACAAGCTAACTCTGTTGCTATTGATGATAAAGATAAGGTTTTTATAGGTAGTAATATGGGGGTTTATTATATTGATAATGAAAGCCAAAAACAAGATTATATCCAAATCAAATCATTTAAAGCATTCAAACTTAGTAAAGGAAAACTCAAAAGAACAAAAAGAATAAAAAATATCTTTAAATTTCAGGTTATTTTTGAAAAAGATAATTTAAAAGTCCCTATTGATAGTTTGAGATTTAAGTTGATAAATATTAAGAATAAAGAAGATAATTATAGTTTGAAACTCAGCAATATCAATGAAGGTGGTAGCAATTTGATTGTTCACGATTTAACTTATGGTATCCCTCTACATTTACAAAAACATTTAACTAAAAAAGAAAAGGAAGAAGTTAAAAAACCAAAAAAACAAGCAAAATATAAATTGGTTATTTTTTATGATGATAATCCTATATCAGCTATCAATTTATTTTTGTAATTTCTCCTTACTATTGCCCTCATACCCCACAACTACCATTAAGTTAAGAAAAAAATACACCAACAACCCTTAGGTATCATAATTATTTTTGGAAACAACAGGCTGAAGCCCGTTGGTACGTTTTTCTTAACTTAATGGTATTGATAAAATATAGACAAAAATAAAAAAAAACTTACCACAAAACCAATATTTACAAAAAAATAAATTAAAATCAATATTTTTTCATTCTAATTCATTACTTTTGCAAAAATAATCAATATAAAATAAAATAATAATAAAAAATAGTATGCAAACTGAAGATTTAGATGCATTGAGTCCAAAAGAAAATATTATTATCAAAGGTGCAAAAGTGAATAATCTAAAAAATATTAGTATCGCTATCCCACGTAACCAATTTGTAGTCATTACAGGTTTGTCTGGTTCGGGCAAGTCATCTTTGGCTTTTGATACTTTATTTGCAGAAGGACAAAGAATGTATGTGGAAAGTTTGAGTTCTTATTCTCGTCAGTTTTTGGGTAGAATGGAAAAACCAGATGTCGAATCTATCAAAGGAATCTCGCCCGCCATCGCCATCGAACAAAAAGGAAATTCTAAAAATCCACGCGCCACAGTAGGTACAACTACGGAAATTTATGATTATTTTAAATTATTTTTTACCCGAATTGGCAAAACTTTTTCGCCTATTTCTAACAGAGAAGTTAAAAAAAATACGATTACAGAAGTTGTCGACTTTTTATTATCCAAAAAAAATGACACAAAAGCACAAATCCTTTGCCCAATCGTGCATCAACCTGAAAGAAGTTTTGAAGACGAACTAAAAATCATTTTTCAAAAAGGATTTACAAGAATTGTCGTCAAAAACGAAGTCAAATTTATAGAAGATTTATTAAATGATGTCAAAAATTTACCTAATCCAAAAGAGGTAAAATTATTAATAGATAGAATTAGCATCAACCAAGAAGAAGAAACACAATATAGAATCTCGGACTCAGTACAAACCGCTTTTTATGAAGGAAACGGCTTTTGTGAAGTAGATATTATCGATGATAAAACTTATTTTTTTTCTGATAAATTTGAATTAGACGGAATCAATTTTGAAACTCCTACTGCAAGTTTTTTTAGTTTTAATAATTCTTTGGGTGCATGTAAAACCTGCAACGGCTTGGGAACTACAACAGGACTGGACGAAAAACTAATTATTCCTAATCATTCTTTGTCTTTATTTGAAGATGCGGTGGCTTGTTGGTCGACAGACAAAATGAGCGAATGGAAAAAAGCATTTATCAAAGGCACACATCATTTTGATTTTCCTGTCCATCGTGCTTATCAAGATTTATCCGAAGAAGAAAAAGATGTACTTTGGGACGGCAATCAATTTGTCAGAGGTATCAATGATTTTTTTAGGTTTGTGGAGGGCGAATCTGATAAAATTCAGTATCGCGTGATGCTATCAAGATTCAAAGGAAAAATCATTTGCCCCGATTGCAGAGGCACACGCCTACGCAAAGACGCAGGCTATGTAAAAATCAACAAAAAATCTATCATTGATTTGGTTTTGATGCCCATAGATGAATTATTAGTGTTTTTTGAAAAATTGGTATTGTCAGAATACGAACAAAAAATAGCCAAAAGATTATTACCCGAAATTTTGAACCGAGTAGGTTATTTGAACAAAGTAGGTTTGGGCTATATGTCCTTGAATCGATTGACTTCCTCACTTTCAGGCGGAGAATTTCAACGCATCAAATTAGCGACTGCTTTGGGTAGTTCTTTGGTTGGAGCAATGTATATTTTAGACGAACCAAGCATAGGTTTGCACCCAAGAGATACACAAAAAATGGCAGAAGTATTAAAAGATTTGAAAAATTTAGGCAATACGGTTATCGTTGTCGAACACGAAGAAGAAGTAATGCGTGCCGCAGACCAGATTATAGATATTGGTAAAAATGCAGGTGCAAATGGCGGAAACTTAGTTTTTCAAGGAAATTGGAAAGATATAAAAAAAATAAAAAATAAAAAAGATATTGAAAATTCTTATACCATTCAGTTTTTAACAGGTTTAGATACAATTCCTATTCCCAAACGAAGACGTAGTTTTTCTTCTTTTATTTCTATCAAAAATGCCACCGCAAACAATCTTAAAAACGTAAGTGTAAGAATTCCTTTGGATATTTTTACGGTCGTTACAGGAGTGAGTGGCTCAGGAAAATCTACTTTAATCAAAAAAATATTATATCCTGCAGTAGCCAAGTCGCTTGGCTTGTATGGTACTTTTCAGACAGAAGAATTTGAAAAATTAGAGGGCGATGTCAAAAAATTAAAAAGCGTAGAATTTATAGACCAAAATCCTATTTCAAGAAGCACAAGGTCAAATCCTGCTACTTACACAGGCGTATATGATTATATCAGAGTTTTGTTTTCTAAAACTGCTTTGTCTATTCAACGTGATTATGATGTAAGTCATTTCTCTTTTAACTCCTCACGTGGTGGGTGTGAAACGTGTGGAGGCGAAGGAAAAACAAGAATTGAAATGCAATTTATGGCTGATGTGGTTTTGACTTGCGAAAGTTGTCATGGTAAACGATTTAAAAAAGAAATTTTGGAAGTTACTTATAATGAAAAAACGATTTTCGATATTTTGGAGATGACAATCGAGCAAGCGTTGGATTTTTTTAGTAGCCAAAAAAATATTGTCAGTATTTTACAACCTTTGTGTGATGTTGGCTTGGGCTATGTTTGTTTGGGGCAATCCACCGATACGATTTCGGGTGGTGAAGCACAACGTTTGAAATTGGCAATGTTTTTAAAAAATCAAACTCAAAAAACTTTATTTATTTTTGATGAACCAACCACAGGGTTGCATTTTCACGATATTCACACACTTTTAAAAGCCTTTCAAGCCTTAGTCGAAAAAGGTCATTCAGTACTTGTCATCGAGCATAATGTAGAAGTAATCAAATGTGCTGATTGGGTAATAGACTTAGGACCTGAAGGCGGAAAAGGTGGCGGAAATGTTTGTTTTACAGGTACTCCTGAGGATTTAATCAAAGAAAAAAATAATCATACCGCTGATTTTTTGAAGAAAAAATTTGTGAAATAAAAAAATATCTTGCTGTAAAAAATTTTGTATATATTTGAAATTTTAAAAAAATATGTATTTAGACAACCAATTCGCCCCTGCTTGTGTCCCACAAGCAGTCGTCGTTGGTGTAAGATTTGTTTGTTACGATATTCGCTTGTGGGACACAAGCGAGGGCGTAAAACAAATATTTCGCCATTTTGATTAATATACAAAAT
>RDXZ01000133.1 GCA_004293265.1 Bacteroidota bacterium
TCTACTTTTGTTCGAAATAAAAAACATCTTGGGACGAAACATTGTCATTCTTCGAATCAATTAATACAAAATGACAAGTATCGCTTCGTTCATACTCACAATAATTTTGCTTTTTTTATTTTTTTGAACAGACTTAAACCAATTGGAAAAATATTGTTTTTCGTTTTTCCCGCGTTTTACGCAGGGATATTGAAGTACCACCTATATCGAAGTTGTGCTAAAATATCAAAACCATTTTCAGATATGTATATCAAAACAAACTTAAATTACTTATGAAAAATAAACTTATCTTTTTACTTATTTTTTCGATGCATCATTTTTTTGCATTTGCACAACAAACCTTAGAAAATAAACTTGAAAATAGTGATAATTATGTTACGTTCTATAAAGAAATGCGATTTTTATTATTTCTATATTTGAATAAAAATAACAATTTGACAAAAGAAAAAATGCGAGATATGGAAAAAAGAAATCCAAGTATAAAAGAAAATACTGATTCATTAAAACAAAAAAATGTTGATATTCAAAAAGGTATAATAAATGAAGATGATGCAAAAATGTTGATGAAAATAGGTGATAAACTTCAAGATTTCAGAACTATGAATGTTACAACGCGCGAAAAATCTATGGATAGCGTGGAAAATAATTTAGATAATGACGCAAAAAAAGATATATTGGAAAGAAAAGAATTAAAAATAGATGAATTTGCCTATAATCAAGCAGTTAAAAACGCCAAAATATATCTTTATAAAGTATTTGATGAATTTCCAATGTTACTCGAACGTAATAGCCAAATTGAACCAATGATACAAAATGTAAATAAAAGATTAGATAAAAAATATTTATTAGAAACCAAAAGCAAGTGTATGGAACAAACTTTAGAATTTTCTGATTTAGGTATATATTCTTTTATTCGAATAGAAAGTTATATGTACAAAAGTACAAATAAAAGTGAAGGCTCAAAAAGAAGAGTGGCTAAAATGTCACCACTTAGCAGTCATACTTCATTTCTAACATCTTTATACAGATATAAAAAATGTAGTCAGTAATGCAATGATAGTCAGTAGTATTTTCATACAATTTATTCGAGAATATAAAATAAAATCTCACACTCTCAAAAAAAAATTTTTAGCGCAGGGATATTTTATATATATTTTTTGACGTTCTTTATCATTTTTTATGTATTTGAATTTATTTCATCTATTCTGATAAAAAAAATTATTTTATTTCAATAATTTTTATTACTTTTGTAATTGAATTTTCATTAAAATATAATTTTTTTTATGCCTACATTAAAAATATTAGGAACAGGCTCATCTACTCCCACTTTGTTGCGTTGTCCTTCGGCTATTTCTGTTGTTTTTCCACACAAACATATTTTGATAGATTGTGGAGAAAATACACAAATTCAGATGTTAAAACACAATGTAAAAGCATCAAAATTAGATATGATTTTGATTTCACATCTACACCCTGACCATTATTTAGGACTTTTCAGTCTATTAAATTCTTTGAATGTCAATCATAGAACAAAAACTTTGCAATTGTTCGCTCCTGCGGATTTGTTGGATTTATTGCGTTTGAATTTTAAAGTTAGTCAAGCAATATTAAATTATCACATTGATTTTCAGGCTTTGCCTGATGAAAAAGAAGAAATCTTTTATGAAGATGAATGGATTACTATTGAAAATATGCAAATGCAACACAGAATTAAGCCTTGTAATGGTTTTTTGATACAAGAAAAACAAACAAGGAGAAATATTTATGAAACAAAATTGCCCAACAATACACCACCACAAACGTATATCGATTTGAAAAACGGATTAGATATACAAGATGAGAATGGAAATGTGTTATACAAAGCAGAAGAATATACTTATTTTCCCCCAAAAATAAAATTGGCATTTTTTGCAGATACAAAGTATTTGCCACATTTGGCAGACAAAATAAAAAATGCGCATATCTTGTATCACGAAGCCACTTTTGAAGATGCGTTAGAAGAAAAAGCAAAAAATACTTTTCATTCCACGACCAAACACGCAGGAATGTTAGCCAAAAACGCAAACGTAGAAAAATTAATAATTAGCCATTTTTCTGCACGATATAGAAGCCTCGATTTTTTGTTGGAAGAAACAAAAAGTATTTTTCCAAATAGTTATTTAGCCATCGAAGGAGAAGAAATTTGTTTATAATTCTAAAAAAAATTGTTTTTATCTCATAAAATAACTAATTTTGCGTAAAAAATAAAAATAAATCTAACTTTTACTACTTATGATGAGTGAAAAAGAAATGGTTTTTGGAATTCAATCTGTTACTGAAGCCCTTAAATCAGGTCAAAATATCGAAAAAATATTTTTACACAAAGAAATAGCCACAGGACAACAATTCCAAGAAATTATTACATTAGCACACAAAAATAACGTACTTTTTCAAAAAGTTCCTGTTCAAAAAATAAATTATTATACCAAAAAAAACCATCAAGGCGTGCTGGCTTTGTTGTCTTCGGTAACTTATTTGGAAACTGATAATGTTATTCAAAGTCTATTTGAAAACGGAAAAACTCCTTTGGTTTTGGTTTTAGATAGAATTACTGATGTAAGAAACTTTGGTGCTATTGCAAGAACTGCAGAATGTGCGGGAGTAGATGCAATTATTGTGCCTTTGAGAGGTGGCTCGCAAATTACAAGTGATGCGATGAAAACATCTTCAGGAGCATTGCATTATATGCAAATTTGTCGAGAATTTAATTTGACTGCCACCGTAGAATATTTAAAAAATTCTGGTTTGCAAATTGTTGCTTGTACCGAAAAAACAAAAAATTCCATTTTTGATGTCGATTTTTCTGTGCCTACGGCATTGGTTTTAGGTTCTGAGGAAGATGGAATTTCACAAGAAATTTTAAATTTGGCAGATTTTAAAGGGGCAATTCCTTTGTTTGGTAATATCGAATCGTTGAATGTGTCCGTTTCAGCAGGTATTGCTTTGTATGAAGCAGTAAGACAAAGAGGATTAGAATAATTTTGTTAGATTTTTAAGCAGAACTTTCCAAAAGTTATGAACTTTTGGAAAGTTGTTTTTTATTTTGCTCTAATAGCTTCCACAGGATCCAACCGAGAAGCCATATAAGCAGGAATCAATCCAGAGGCAATTCCTACAATTCCTGCAACGCCCAGACCCATCATCATATTTTTAAGACTTAAACTAATTGTCAAAGAACCCAAAGGAACAAAAGTTAATAAATAGACTAAAAATAAACCAACAAAACCACCAATCATACTCAAAAAAATCGCTTCAAATAAAAATTGATACAAAATAAAATAATTTTTTGCGCCCAATGATTTTTGTATTCCTATCAAATTTGTACGTTCTTTGACAGACACAAACATAATATTAGCAATACCAAATCCACCGACCAAAATTGAAAATCCACCAATTATCCAACCTGCAAAACTTACCACACCAAATAAAGAGCTCAAAGCATCTGCAAATAATTCGGTACGATTGAGGGCAAAATTATCTTCTTGGTAAGGTTTTAGGCTTCTTCTTCCCCGCATAAGCCCGCGTAATTCACCTTCTAATTCGTATAAATTTTTGTCTGATTTTTTTCCTTTTATAGCAATCATTGGGTCTATGCCTTTGTAACCTACTTTAAAAATTTTACTAAACGCACCATAAGGCATCATCAATCTTTCGTCCAACGAAGTTTCTCCAAATAAATTAGCCCCTTCTTTTTTGAGAACCGCCACGATGGTAAATTGTCTTCCTCTTACTTTGATAGTTTTTCCGATGGGAGAAATTTGAGGAAACAGAGTTTCGGCAATATTCGCTCCTAAAAGTACTACATCTCTGGCATTATCTACATCTTGTTGGGTAAAATATCTTCCTTCTGCTATTTCAAAATCCGTAATTTTATTGAATTGATAAGATGTACCAATTACCAAAACATTGGACATTGAAGCATTTTGGTATTTGACGGTCAAATTCATTTTTCGCATCATTACTGCCACCGCTTCAGCTTGTGTAAGATTTTTTTCTAAAAATTTGTATTCATTGACAGAATTGGAAGGGCGTGCCATATATTTCCACCAAGGATAATCGCTTGCACCAAAAGACCATGGAAATTTTTGAATATAAATCACGTCATCACCAATAAAAGACATATCTTCTTTGAGTCGATTTTCCAAAGAATCTACAATCGTAAATACAGAAATTATCGCAAAAATACCAATTGTAACGCCTAATAAAGACAATAATGTACGTAATAAATTGCTACTCAAGGCTTGCATCGCAAACCTCAAACTTTCTAATACTTGTCTTATGTAATAAAGTATTTTCTTTATCATATTTTTAGCTTTTTAACTTTAATTTGATAAGTAACCAAAAATGAGAAAAAACTACAATTTTTCACAAAAAAATTAAAAATTATTTTTATCAACTATAAACTTCGAAAAAGTTATGAAAATATAAAAAAAATGTTTTACTTTGCAGAATATATATCTTAAATTTAAAAAGAAAAGTGGTTATATCTGTTAAAAAACTTGCCAAAATTAGACAAGATTCCTCAAGAATTTAAAGAAAAAATATTTATGAAAGTATTTGAAAAATCAGACACAAGTTTCTATTCCGATGAAGAATTAAGTGCTTATCAAAGTAGTCTAAAAACTTATACAGACTATCAAAATACAATTGATACCGCGTTTATGGAGGGGGAAATCAAAGGAAAAATGGAGGGAAAAGAGGAAGGTAGAGTTGAGGGAAAAGAGGTGGGTAGAGTAGAGGAAAAAGAAATTGTAACAGTTAATGCTTTGAAAAAAGGTTTTGACTATGAAACAATACGATATTTAACAGGTTTATCTTTCGCAGAAATAGATAAAATCAAAAATAAATACAACCTTTAAAATGAAAGTATTTGAAGAATTAAGTGCTTATCAAAGTAGTCTAAAAACCTATACAGACTATCAAAATACAATTGATACCGCGTTTATGGAGGGCGAAGTAAAAGGTATAGTTCAGGGAAAAGTAGAGGAAAAAGAAATTGTAACAGTTAATGCTTTAAAAAAAGGTTTTGACTATGAAACAATACGATATTTAACAGGTTTATCTTTCGAAGAAATAGATAAAATCAAAAATAAATACAACCTTTGAAATGAAAGTATTTGAAAAATCAGACACAAGGTTCTATTCTGACGAAGAATTAAGTGCTTATCAAAGTAGTCTAAAAACTTGTCAAAATAATCTTGGAAAAATATTGATGGAAATTAGAGATTTGGAGAATAAAGTTTAGTGAGCATTTTTTTCGCTACCAAATTGAGAACTGAAAAATTAAAATGCCAACTTTCCAAAAGTTTTAAACTTTTGGAAAGTTATGGCAACAAACAAAACTAAAATTTAATATGTTCTTTTGCTTCTGCTAAAAGTTGTGTTTTATCTATCGAAACTACGCCGACATACTCACACACCAAACCTCCTGCCAAATTTGCCAAAGCCGCCCAAAAATTTGGGTTTAAACCTATGGCAACTCCCAAAGCGACAATACTAATCACTGTATCACCCGCACCCGAAACATCTGCAATTTGTCTGATATGTGCATTTTGAGCAAAGAAATCATTTTTATTTTTTGCTAATAAAACACCTCTTTCAGACAAAGTAACAAAAACATATTCTAAATTCAGTTTTTCTTTTAATAACAATACACTTTTTTGGAGTGCTTCATTATTTTTAACATCAAAATCAATTTTCAAACCTTCTTTTAATTCTTTTAAATTAGGTTTAAAAACATTCGTGTTTTGATAGTGTAAAAAATTTCTTTTTTTAGGGTCTACCACACTTGGAATATTATTTTCTTTGGCAAACGTAATCACTTTTTGGATTAAACTTTCACTCAAAACGCCTTTATCATAATCTTCAAAAATAATAACTTGACATTTTAGTACAAGTTTTTTTATTTTTTCATACAATAAATTTTCTTCTTCATCAGTAATATTTTCAGTTGTTTCGGCATCAATTCTTAACATTTGTTGATGTCCGCTCAAAATTCTATGTTTAATAGTCGTTGGGCGATTTTTACAAACTAAAATCCCATCTTTTTCCAATTGATTTTCTTGCAATAACTGAAAAAAATCTTGCCCATCTGCATCATCACCCACCACAGCACATAAAATAGGATTAGCACCCATCGCTTTTAGATTTAAGGCAACATTTGCCGCACCTCCCAATCTTTTTTCACGTTTTTTTACATTTACAATCGGCACAGGTGCTTCAGGCGAGATGCGTGTAACATCACCCCATAAATAAGAATCAATCATCACATCACCAATTACCAAAGCAACAACGTGATTAAATTGTTCGAAAACTTTATCAAAATCAAGATTCATTTTGTGTTTTTATAATTTTTTTGCAAAATTAAGTAAAAAATATATGATAGAAAAATATTTACGCATATTAAGATTTTTTTTTAGATATTTTTCATAAAAAAATTGAACCAATATGTTAAACCTATCCTAAAAACACAAAACTAAAAACTTATTTTTTTAAAATATTGTTTGGAAATCAGTACAATTAAGTATCTACTATTCAATTTTTTTATTATATTATTTTGTTTTTATGATTACCAAAGAAAATCTTACGCCTTATTATTCGTCTGCTATTGCCTCTTTTATTATTTGGGGAATGGCTGCAATACCTTTCAAAATGTTAGGAGGATACGTCAGTGGACATATTTTATTTTTTAGAGTAATGAGTGCTTTAATTGTTTTATGGGGGATTTTATTGATTGGAAGAAGAAAAATTTTATTAGAAATGATGCAAAAAACACCCAATATATTATCAAAAGAAGGGCAAAAATTTTGGAGTTTAACAATTATTGGCGGGCTACTATTGTCATCAAATTGGCTTTCTTATATTTATGTTGTCAATCACATTGACGTACAAACAGGTTCTTTTGCTTATTTGATTTGTCCTATTTTGACTGCAGTTTTATCTTGGGGAATTTTGAAGCAAAAACTATCTTTTCAGCAATGGAGTGCAATATTTTTGAGTGGAATTGCTTGTTTGATGTTAGCAACAAATTCTTGGATAAATCTAATTTATAGTTTAATTATTGCAGGCACTTACGCTTTTTATCTGATTTCACAAAGCAATTGGAAACAATATGATAAGATTTATTTATTAGCATTACAATTAAGTTTGGCTTTTTTGGTTATATTTCCTTTTCAATCACAATTAGGTGCCAATTATCAAAAATTAGATATTTATTTTTTGTTGGTAATTTTATTTATTGGTATTATTTTTACCGTTTTGCCACTTTTTTTAAACTTATATAGTTTGAAAGGCTTGCCATCGAGTACTGTAGGTATTTTATTGTATATTAATCCTCTGATAAATTTTGGTATTGCTTTTGGATATTTCAATGAAAATGCAAGTGCTGAAAAACTTTTGGCATATAGTCTGATTTTTATTTCTGTAATTATTTATAATTTTCCTGTTGAAACACGCAAAAAAGCAATTTCTTAAAATGCTTTATATGATTTTTTTTGAAATTTTTTTATCAATCATTGAAATAAGGCAGATATATTTTTTGAATTAGCTCATCATATTCTGCTTTTTCATCACTCATATACGTAACTCCGCCTCCACTTTTAAAATATAATTGATTATCAATATTTTCTATAAATCGAATCATTACGCCTGCGTTTAAGTTTTCGCCATCAAAATACCCAAAAATTCCTGTATAAAACCCTCTTTTGTATTTTTTTTTTGTATGCAATATAAATTTTTTTTCTGCTTCTTTGATAATTTCTATAGTTTTTTTCTTGGGCGCACCACTAATCGAACCCGCAGGAAGTAATTTAGCCAACCAGTCGCCTAAAAAATTCCAATGATTTTCAGGTAATTTTCCTATTATTTCAGAACTTACTTGTAAAATATCGCCTTTTGATGTATGAATTTTATCAATATACCTAAATTTTTTGACTTTAATTTCTTTTGCAATTTGGTTCAAATCATTTCTTATCAAATCTACAATCGTATAATGTTCGGCTAATTCTTTTTTATTTTCGAGAATAATTTTTTCAGCGTCTGGAATATTGGCATCGATTGTACCTTTCATCGGGTAAGATGAAATGTTATTTTGATGTACTTTGATAAAAATTTCGGGAGAAAAACAAACAAATTGATTTTTGAACAATAATTTATATTTTGCATACGTATTAAAAAAAATATTTTTCAAATCAAAATTTGTATGTAGCAATGTAGGAGCAGATAAATTTAATAAATAACTATCTCCTCTCTGAATATATTTTTGAACCATTTGAAAAGATTTTTTCCAATTTTGTTTTTTAGGTGGCGAAAATGTAAAATTGAGTTGTGTATTATCCAAATTATCTTTGTGTTCAGGAACATAATTTTTAAATCCATCAATATCAAATAAAATTTCTTGTGTAGATGCGTCCTCAATTGGACAAATATGATAATTTTTACCCAAGAAATCTATTGCAAAAAAACAAGGTTTTCTTTCTTTTCCATATTGATTTAATATATTTTTAAAGGACATTTTTTGATTACTTTTTTTTAAATTTTTCTAATTCTATTTTATATGCACACATTTCGTATTCGTAAGATTGATTAGAGCAAATAATAGTGAGTCTGTTTTTGAGTTGTGAATTGAGTTCGTTTTGATACCAATTAATGCCGTAATTATCTAAATTAGAAGTGGGTTCGTCGAGCAATAAAATAGGACAATTCCCATAAAGAGCAGTAGCTAATTTTACTCTTTGTTTCATTCCTGATGAAAAATTTTTTAAGAATTTATGATAAGATTTTTCTAAACCTAATTTTTCTGCAATAGTTTTAGGAGAAAATTGAAAAGGTTTGAGTTGATGATGCCAATTCAAAAATTCTTCCAAAGTAAATTCTTCTATCAAATCTAAATAAGGTGCAACCCAACATATTTCTTTGAATATCAACGCATTATTTATTATTTTATTTTCTTTTTGATATATTATTTTTCCTTCGGTGCTTGGTAATATACCTATTAATATTTGCAAAAAAGTACTTTTTCCACTGCCATTCGCACCCAAAATAGCATAAGAATTACCCATCAAAAAATCTTGATGTATTTCTCTAAAAATCCATTCACGACCAAATCGTTTGCCTATATTTTGAAGTAAAATTTGCACTATTTAAAGAATGTAGATAATTATTTTTTTTGAAAATAGTAAAAAATAGTTGTTTGCAAAAAATACAAACAACCATTTTAAAAACGATAAAAATTAACCTAATAAACTTTGTTTTTTTTGTGAACGTTGCATTGATTGCTCATAGCTTGCAATATCATCATTGTTCAAAGAGTTCATAATTGCTTGCTTGTACGAAGTAATTGCCTCTTGATATCGCCCTTGAATCTCACGCATAATGGCGTGTTCGTTCCAAATTTTTGCTTTATTGATACCCGGCACCGTCAATGCTCTGTTTAAAAGTGATTCCAATTCATCAAATTTTTCGATGGTAGAAAGCAAAATAGCATAATTGAGATAAATAGCCAAATAATCAGGAGAATATTTGAGCGACAAACGATAACATTCTTCTGCACGTTTGTAATCTTTATATTTTGTTTCGTACAACCAACCCAAGTGATTGTATGCTTTGCCGTATTCAGTATCTTGTTCGATAATATAAGTCAATGTATCAAATGCTTCCGCAATCAGACCATCTTTGATTTCATTATCCGCTCTAAAAAACAAACGGTCAAGGTCTAAATTATCTTGTGCCATATTTAAGTAAGTGTTTATAAAATTAAGGCACAAAACTAAGAATAATTTTTTAATTTATCTAAAAAAATAAATAATTATTTTTAATAAAGACAAAGAAATATTTTTTTTTGAATTTATCCCAAAGAATATTTTTTTTTAAGCAACTTAAAAACGATTATTTTGCACCATTGACAAAGTACATTTTGATTTTTCCTTTTCCTTTTGCTTCTATTTCTCCTCTATATTCGCACTCAAAATAATCTTTGACTAATAAATATGTGTTTTCAGTAATATTAACTTTTTCAGGTTCTCCGCCACTTTCTGCTCTGCTGGCGGTGTTTACTGTATCACCCCAAATATCATAAGCAAATTTACTTCTACCTACCACGCCCGCTACTACGCTTCCTGTGTTAATTCCTAATCGACATTGAAAATATGCTTCTCCATTTTTAATACATTCATTTTTATATTCTATCATATATTTTTGGATTTCCAAGCCTGCTTTGATGGCATCAATTGGGTTTGTGTCGTTTGCCACAGGTAATCCGCCCGCACACATATAGGCATCACCAATTGTTTTTATTTTTTCGAGGTTATATTTTTCGATGATTTCATCAAATTTAGAAAAACATTTATTGAGTTCTTCGATAACTTCTTCAGGTTGCATTTTTTCGGTGCGTGAGGTAAATCCTTTAAAATCAGTAAATAAAACGCTGACTTTTTCGTATTTATGGGCGGTTGCTTTTCCTTTTTCTTTCAATTCGTCTGCCACTTCATCAGGCAAAATATTTCTTAATAATTTATCAGATTGAGTTTTTTGGAAAGAAATTTCTTTGTTTGCTTTTTTCTGTCTTTGTTGTCCACGAAAAAGTACAATTGCCAATATAAAAACCAAACCAAGCCCTGCAATCAAAGCATAATTAAAAATTTGTTGTCCTTTAAATTTTGCTTGATTGAGTGCAACTTCCTTTTGTTTGTTTGCTAATTCAAATCTATTTTGCAGACCTGAAAGTGATTTTGTACTATTTTCATTAAAAATACTATCGTGTAAAGTTTTGTATTTTTCAAAACATTCGAGTGCTTTGGGATAATTTCCTTGTTTTTTATAGATTTGATATAACAAATCATTGGCAAGCATAATATCGTTAAGAGAATTGATTTCATTAGCAATTTTGAGCGATATTTGTGTTTCTTCGAATGATTTTTCAATATTATTTTTATCAAAATAAATATTGCCCAACGAATATCTACTTTTAGCAATTATTAATTTATCTCCAATTTTATTCGCAACTTCCAATGCTTTTTCTGTATATTCGACTGCTTTTTCATATTGTTGTTTGGAAGAATACGCATTGCCTATCACATAATAAGATGAGCCAAGTCCTGATAAATCATTGATTTTCAATCTAATATTTTCTGCTTTGAGGTAATAATCAAGTGCTTTGTTGTAGTCTTTTTTCTGGTCATAAATTTGTCCCAAATTATGCAAAATAGTTCCTTCAGTTTTGAGGTCTTTCAATTCTTTGGATAAATCTAAGGCTTGTAAATAATAATTTTTTGCTTTGTGATAAATACTTGAATCATTGATATTTCTATCGGCTTGTGCGGTATAAGCCTGTGCAATATTGTTCAAAGAAACCATTACCCCTTTTTTATCTTTCATTTCTTCTCTGATAGTCAATGATTTAAGATAATATTCTAAGGCAGTTGGAAAATCACTTTGTTGATGATATAAAGAACCTAAATTGTTCAAAGATTGTGAAATTCCTTTTTTATCTTTTATATCTTCTCTGATTTTTAAGGCTTTTTCTTGATATTCAAAGGCTTTTTTGATATTTCCTTTTTTCAAAGCCATAGCACCTAACGCAGAATAAGCATGCCCCTCTCCTTTTGAAAATTGTATTTTTTTTGCTTCTACCAATGCCTCCATAGCGTAGGAATTTGCTTTTTCTACATCACTGCTTCCATAGGCTCTACAAAGTTCTGTCAAAACGTTCACTAAATTAGTATCTTTAGCCGTTTTAAGCGTATTTTCAAGTGTTTCAATAGGATTAGGATTTTGAGCCAATCCATATATTGACATCAATAACAATAAAAATAGTAACAATATTTTTTTCATCACAAATTTTTTTTGGCAAATGTAGTACTTTTTTTATATTTTTCAAAGCAAATCAAAAAAAAGTACCAAAAAATATTATTTTGGTACTTTTTAAAACTGAAATAAAAAATCAAAGCAAGATTATTTTATTTATTTTGTTTTATTAATTTAGTTTCTAATACTTTTTCAGGCGTAATGAGTTTAATCACATAAGCACCACTTTTCGCATTTTTTAACCAAATATTGATATTTTCTTGAATATCTAACAAATTACCTTTTGCTTGTAACATTGATTTTCCATCAACACTAAACACTTCTGCGCGTAAGTTCAAACTATTTGCCCATTCTGTTTTGATTTGCAATTGTATGCTTTCTGTGGTTGGATTAGGATAAATGACTAAAACCTCGTCTTT
>RDXZ01000134.1 GCA_004293265.1 Bacteroidota bacterium
ATAATTTTTAGATACCACTCCTACGGAGTTAAACAACATATTTTCATTTTTTTCTACAAAGATATTACCCCGCTGGGGTAAATTGACCTAAATAATTACCAATTTCAAATATATACAAATTTTTTACAGCAAGTAATTTTATATTTCTTTGTATGTTTATAAAATATGAAAAATTATGTTGAGTAATTTAGATACAATAAAATCAAAAAATTAGTCGTGTTTTTGTGAGGAGTCTAAATTATAGTTCCATTTATCAAAAAGTTTGATGAATATTTTAACAATATTTCTTGCATCATCAATTCCTCTGTGATGAATTCCATCTAATTCTAATTTTTCGTGATGAATAGCCGCTTTCATTCCAATTCCTTTAGATAAATTTCTAATTTGTGCGTGTTGAAATTTGATATTGATATGATTTTTGAGCCAATTTGTATCTAATTGATGCAATAAACAATCTTTTTGAAACTGAGATTTATCATAAAATCCCCAAGAACCTAAAAAATATTCTCCACCAAAAGATTGAATCCAAGCCTGAAAATTTGACAAAGCCACAGGAAAAAGTGGTGCATTTTCTACCATTTCTTGGGTAATAGACGTAAGATTTTGACAAAAATCAGATAGTTGTAGATGTAAAGTTGGTTTGATAAAAGTTTGAAATTCTCCTAAAATTTCTTTTTTTTCATTGACACAAATTGCACCAATTTCAATGGTTTCACTGATATTTTTGTGATGTTTTTCGTTCCAACAAGTTGCTTCTAAGTCTAAAATAATATAGTTCATAAATATATTGAGTTAAAAAAAACTTGTTGTTTTTGATGACAACAAGTTTTTATATTTTTAAATTATTTTTTTTTTGCTTCTGCTTTTGGCTTCGCTTCTGCTTTTGGCTTCGCTTCTGCTTTCGGCTTCGCTTCTGCTTTCGGTTTCACTTCTGCTTTTGCGGGTGCAGGAGTTGCTCCACCAAAATTGCCTCTTACATAGCTTCCCCAAGTCAAATTATCTTTTCCAAACTCTTGTGCTTGCGCTCTACGAATTGCCATATTAGCAGATGCTTCAACAATCCAATCAAAATTTTCTTGCCCTACCGAATGAATATCAGCATCAGGAGCAGGATTACAAAAATCAATCGCATAAGGAATACCATCTTTTACTGCAAATTCGACAGTATTAAAATCATATCCTAAGGCTACATTCAATTTCAAAACATAATCTTTGATAGTGGCTAATAATTTTTTTGCGGCATCACCTTTTGCTTTGATTTGAGAATCATAACGCAAATGATGTGGATTACGTGGTTCGTAAGGCATAATATGCACATCTTGTCTATCCAAACAATAGCAACGGAAATAATCATCAAATATGATTTCCTCTTGCAATAACATTACTAATTGATTTGTTTCAGGGTGTTTTGCATAAAAATCGTTCAAATCATTCAATCTATAAACGCTTTTCCAACCGCCTCCAGAATGTGGTTTCATATAAGCAGGAAAGCCCGAAACGTTCATCATTGCGTCCCAATCTAATTTTAAATTACGAAAAGAATTAGCATTTGTATCATCAGGATTAGCAAAAGAAGGTAATAAAATAGTCTTAGGTACAGGTACGCCTAATTTTACTGCCAAACAATTATTAAAAAACTTCTCATCTGCACTCCACCAAAACGGATTATTGATAACCGAAGTTCCGCATAAAGCTGCATTTTTGAGCATTGCACGATAAAAAGGAACATCTTGAGAGATACGGTCAATAATTACGGCATAATCCAAAGGCTCGCCTTGCTCTACTTTTGTAACGGCTACAGGTTCAGCCATCAATTTCAAACCTTGTTTTTTTGCTTTTTCATTTACTCTTTCCACAAACGCAGGCGGATACGTGTTTTCTTGTCCAAAAAGGATACCTATTTTTTTCATCTGAATTATAAGTTTTAAGATTGAAAATCTCTAATATATAAAAAATTATTTGCAAAAATAAAAATTATTTGTTATTTTTTTACTATTTTTAGAATATTTTATTATTATTTTTTAAAAAATATCTTTTTATTTCAAATATCAAAGTAAAATACTAATAAATAGATTTTTTTTTGAATAAATTTCTGGTTAATTTTGTAGGTAATAAAAATAGTAAAACAAAAATATATCCTCAAAAAAAACTTTTAAAAAAACTTCAAAATCATTTACCACGCAGACTGTTTGCGCAACAGACAAGCCAGAGGCTTGCACCAGTTAGAGAAAGTAATACAAAAAATTTTATTGTGATATATCAACAAAACTCCTCTCCTACCCTTTTTCTTTACCAATAACCTGTATTTCTTTAAAACTAAAAAACCTATAAAATTTTTAAAAAATCTTATAGGTTTTAATTTTATAATCCTTGATTTGTTTGTTGAATAATATAATCGACTACTTTTTTGAGGTCTTTTGTTTCTTCATACACTTTTAATTGTCTATCTGCACCCGTTCCATTAGTCAAAATATCGTGAATTCTATTGATTTCTTCTCTACTTCCCAACTCATCAACTACATCATCAACAAAATCTAACAATTCCATAATCAATGCTTTGGTATCAAAAGTTTCTTCTTTACCAAAATCAATCATTTTTCCTTCAATTCCATAACGAGATGCACGCCATCTGTTTTCTGCAATCAAAGCACGACTATAACTTCTAAATGCTAAATTACTTTTCATCAAACGATATGTTTTTGCTACTAATGCTTGCATCAAAGCCGCCAAAGCAATCGTTTCATCAACTAACATCGGAATATCACAAATTCTAAATTCAATGGTTTCAAAAAATGGGTGCAAACGCAAATCCCACCAAATTTTTTTGCCGTTGTCAATACAACCTGTTTTTATCAATAAATCGATGTAATTATCATAATCAGAAACAGAACTAAAACTTTCAGGCAATCCTGTACGCGGAAAACGCTCAAAAACTTTTACTCTAAATGATTTGAAACCTGTATTTCTTCCTTCCCAAAAAGGCGAATTAGTAGAAAGAGCAAAAATATGCGGCAACAAATAACGCACAGCATTCATAATATGCAAACCAACTTTGCGGCTTTCTACGCCTACATGCACGTGCAACCCAAAAATCAAATTAGAACGCGCCGCTTCTTGTAGTTCGTTTACAATTTCTTCATAACGCGGGTGGTCAGTAATAAGTTGATCCTGCCAACGAGAAAAAGGGTGAGTTCCTGCCGCACCAATTACCAAACCTTGTTTATCAGCCAATTCAGCAACCATTTTGCGTAAATAAGTAACTTCTTGTCTTGCTTCTTGGATATTTTGACAAATATTTGTACCTACTTCAACGACTGATTGGTGCATTTCTACTTTTACTTGTTCCTTTAAAATTACCTTTCCATTTTCGATAATCTTGTGCATGTGTGAATGCAATTCACCTGTAACGGGGTCAATGATTTGGAATTCTTCTTCGATGCCCAGCGTAAATGCTGGTAATTTTTCAGCCATACTTTTTTATATGTTTATTATTAAATATTATAAATACAATAAAAATAAATAGAAACTATTTATTTTAGGCATAAAATTAGTGTATTATTTGGAAAAACCAAACTTTTTACAAAAAAAATTTTATTTTTTTTTATTTTTGATACAATTTTTCTATTTTTTATTATTTTGTAATTGTTGATTGGCTTGTTCGTTCAATTTTCCGATTAATTCATATACCTCAGAAAACGGAAGCGTTCCTAATGCTTTAAAAATTAAATTGGCTTCTTCCAAAGTAATATTCAGTTGTACGTGGATAGTATTTTTTTCCATTTTTTTATAATTTTTCACTATTGTCTGTCATTGGCAGGCAATAGTGAATAAGTTTATAGTTTATTTATGTGTATGAAAACCACAGAAAACAGTGAATTTTTATTGAGTGATAAATTCTTTTTCGTATTTATCAAGTATTTTTTTAAAAACTTCTAAGGTTTCTTTATTTGGCTTTTTCATCAAAACTTTGAGTGTTTTTTGTAATTCATTTTCCAAAGGTTTAGAAACAATTTCAGTAGCATTTGTATTATTTTTTGGTTTAATTTCTTTGGTAACAATTACTAAATCTTCATTGTTTTCTTCTGTATTTGATTTTCCTTTGTATAAATCAATTCTTAGTTTTTGCAATTCGTTTTCAGTCTGCTCTGTTGCTTCCAACACATTTGTTTTAGGAATAATAATTTCTCGATTCAAAATTTTCCATTTCAATCCCATATCATTTCCGACCAAATAATCAAGTGCTAAGGCATATTTTTCATCTCTTTGAATGGTTTTTGCGGAAACTTTGTGTTCTTCGGCAATTTTTTCACTTGTTTTTTTTGTTTCGCTATTTTCTGATTTTGTATGTTGATTGCCTTTGAAGTTTGCTTTATTTTTTTCGAGTTGATATTGTTTTCCTCTCAAATATGACTTTGCATCTTCGGTTACATTTCGTTTTCCTAACTGATTGCTTACCATCCAATCTTTGACTTCAAAAATTGAATCAAATTTTTTGACTTCAATTCTATAATCAATTTTTAATTCTTCACAAATTTTATGTCGGTTGTGTCCATCTACCAAAATATAATCATTATCATTTTTCCAAATAATAAGTGCATCTCTACAGCCTTCTGTTTGAATATTATATTTCAACAAATCGTATTCATTTTCAGAAAGAGGAGGAATAAATATTTTTAATTCATCAAGAATTTTTAATCGCTTTTTAATCGTGTCCTCTGTATCTCCCTGTTGCTTTAAAGCCCCAGAAAGTACATTTCCTAACATATTGTGTTTATCTTTTGCCATTTTAGTTTAATTTTTAGTTGATTTGTTTACCATTATAATTATGAAAAAAATTAATGGTATAAAAAACGATACGCATTCGGAAATTCACGATTCCAAAACCACTCAGAATGTTGCCCATCATCACAAACGATTAACCTCATCTGGTCTTCGTGTATGCCTCTTTGTTTCATAATTTCATACATTTCACTCGTTTGTTCTACCAAATTACTGCTTTCTTGCCTGCCCGCCAAAAAATAATATTTTGTATAATTTTTGTGCATATATTTTTTTGCATTTTCATAAATTTTTGGAGAAAACCAAAAAGATGGAGAAAAAACACCAATTTTTCCGAATACTTTTGGAAATTCGATGCCTGCATAAAAACTTATCAATCCACCCAAAGAACTACCCATAATGCCTGTGCTATCTCTATCAGCATAAGTTCGATAGTTTTGGTCAATAAATGGTTTTAAAGTTTCAACTAAAAATCTAAGATATAATTTTCCACCGCCACCGCCAAATTTAGGATTTCTGTGTGGACAATATTCATAAGTGCGTGTATCAGAACCATTATCGATGCCAATGACAATCAAACCTTGTGATTCTCCTCGTTCAAAAAGTGCGTTTAAATTATTATCCACTGCCCACTCTCCCGCAAAAGAAGAAGCGGCATCAAATAAATTTTGCCCATCTTGCATATACAAAACAGGGTATCTCTTGTTGCCTGATGTTTCATAATCAGGTGGTAAATAAATCCAAATACGCCTTTTTTGGTTAAATTGAGGCATAAAAAAATCTTCTGACAAGATAAAAACATTCTCAGTAGCCGTTGAATGTTTGGTAATGGGACGAGATAAATTCATAAAACAGAAATAAAATTTATATAATGTATTGGGCAAAATTATTATTTTTTTTTAAAAATTCCTATTTTTTTTAAGGTATTTTTTATCAATCTATCAATAATTTTACAAATATAAGAATTTTATTTATAATTTTAAGATTTTTTTGTTGAATTTGGTTTAAATATCATAAAAAATAATTTGAGTATTACAGATGGTTTGTTTCTAAAAAAGAAAAAAATATCTATTTTTATTAACAAAAAAAGCCATTTATAACAAAAAATTATAAATGGCTTTTTTTATAAGAACTTTTTTACATTACGGATTTTTTGGTGGATTGATATATTCTAAAATGGCTACCTCAGTACGTCTATTCAACTGGTGGTCAGGTTCAGAACAATTTACACCATCAGGACAAGGAGTTACCAAAGTCGTTTCTCCAAACCAAAATATTTCTAATCTATCAGGAGAAATACCTCTGTCTATCAAATATTGACGAGCAGATGTAGAACGCCTTTGTGATAATTTTACGTTATAATCGTAAGTATCGCGTGAGTCTGTGTGTGAACTCAAACCTACACGCATATTTGGGTATTCTTGCAAAACAGCCAAAACTTTATCCAAATCACGTGAAGCATCAGGGCGAATGTTATATTTATCTAAATCATAATATACATTTACCAACTCAATGACCTTGATATTAGGATTATCTTTGTAGTTTTTTGTCAATTTAGACACTAAATCTTTGTCATTAGGATTTTTTCCTAATAATTTTGCTACTTTTTCTTTTTCCAAATCATTCATTCTACGGATTCCAATATAAACCGTATCAGACAAAGTACCATTATAATTTTTACATTTTAGTACTTGTTCTTCTGTCATTTCTTTTGTTCCTTCGTTATATCCTTCTTTTGTGCCACGCATTTTATAGCCTGTTCTGAAATTAGTTTTAAAACTAAAAGCGGTTTCACTTTCTGCCAAATAAACTACTTCTCCGTTGCTTGCGGTTTCTTGAATGACTAATTTTGGTAATTTGATAATTTCTTTTGTTAATTCATCTTGCACCACTACGATTACTTTACACGATTTGATGCTGAATTTATAAATATCGTCATCACCTTGTCCGCCATCACGATTGGAAGTAAAATAGCCTTCATTGTTATCAGTGTCATAAATAATTCCAAAATCATCTTTGCTGCTGTTGAGCGGAGCGCCGACATTATAAGGATTGATATATTTTCCTTCTTTGTTTCGAGCTATAAAAATATCCAAACCACCCAATCCAGCCCAACCATCAGAAGCAAAATAAAGATTGTTATTTTTATCCATATACGGAAAAACTTCGTTGCCTTTTGTATTGATTTCAACACCTAAATTCACAGGTCTTCCCCAAGCACCATTTGTCCAAGTGCATTTAAAAATATCCATTCCACCATGCGTGCCGGGCATATCAGAAGCAAAATACAACGTATTTCCATCAGGCGACATGGCAGGGTGTTGAACAGTATATTCTTTGTCATTATAAGGAAATTCGATGATATTAGTCCAGTCATCACCACTTTTTGTAGCAAAAAATAATTTCATTTTTGTAATATCATCTTCGCTTGTGCCAATTTTTCCTTTGTCATAATTGTTACGTGTAAAAACGACAGCATTGTCATCATTATAGAAATTAGCAGGACCTTCGTGATAAGGCGTATTCAATTTTTTACTAAAAAATTTAGGAACACCTACGCCGCCGCCTGAATAATATAAATCATAAAAACGCATTCCATTCCAACGATATTTTTTATCAAAATCACGAGATAAACCCAATTCTTTGATATTTAATTCACGATTCGAGCAAAAAACAATTCCACCTTGATAATAAGTAGGACTAAAATCAGCTTGTTTTGAATTAAAAGGAGCAGGTTCTACTGTGTATCTATCAGCATCTTGGAAATATTTATCAACATCTTGATATGATTTTGAAAAATCTTTTCCTCTTTTGTCGCTTTTTACGGCGGCGGCATACTCATACCACATTTTTTTTGACTCCTCATATTTTTGATTTTGTGCCAAAAATTGCGCATAATACATTTTGTTGATAGGGTCTGTATTTGGATTAGTAACGACAACTGCATACCATTTTTCGGCATTTTTTGCGTCATTCATTTTCCTATAACAAGTTGCTAAATTCTCTTGTACTTTTTGATTAACTTCTGCCTTGTCGCTTGGTTTCATCAAAAATGCTTCATATAATTCAGATGCTTTTTTATAATGAAATTTATCAAATTCAAAATTTGCATTATCTAAAGATTGGGCTGAAATATTTATCATTAAAAATAGTCCAATCGCTACTGTGAATATAATTTTTTTCATATTTTTTTATTTTGAGTGATGGATAATTTTTTAAAATAAACGAGGAGTTAAAATTTTCATACGTTCTTTTTTACCTCTGCCTATCAAAGTTTGATAACGCAAAATCAATTCGTGAGAACCATTATTTACTCTACTTAACTTTGTAATTGTTTGGTCAAAAGCATATCCTGCGAATAAATTCGGGCTTAATTGATATTCTACCATTGCATAAATAGCATCTTGATAACGATAAGAAGCACCAATACCAAATTTATCATAAAACCAAAGATTTGCATTAAAATCTGCTGATATTCTACCTCCATTTACATATTTTACCATTATAGAAGGTTTTAATTTCATCGTTGGATTCAATGTAAAAACATATCCAGAAGTAAGAAAAAAGTGGCTTTCGTGTGTTACAGAAAAATTACCTACTTGTTGTTGTACTTGTTGAGAAGTACGCAATAATTGAGGTGTTGAAATCGCTGCATAAAATTTATCAGTATTATAAAATAATCCTGCACCAATAATAGGCATCATTTCGGTTACATTTGAGGCAAAAGCAGGGTCATAAGCACCACTCAAAGATGTATTAACACTTGTGTAATTGGCACTATACTGACGAAAACCGCCTTGTAAACCCATTGCCAAAACGCCTTTTCTGAACTTGATGCGATAGGCACCTGTTCCGATAACAGCCAATGTTTTAGAGATACCAATTTGGTCTGCGACAATCTGCCCTCCTACTCCCACCGTATTATTCATCAAAGGAGCGTGAATAGAAATCGTTTGAGTGTTGGGCGCACCTGCGAAGTTTACCCATTGGATACGTCCAAGACCTGTAACGGTCAATGTATTATCGATACTTCCTGCATAAGCGGGATTCACAGCCAACATATTAAACATATATTGACTAAATTGTGGGTCTTGTTGGGCGAATAAATTGGTGTATATTCCTATGTTGATAATGCTCACCAAGATTATTTTTCGAAGCCCTTGTAAAAAATTTTTCATAAGTTTTTAATTTAATATTTTTAAGGAAAAATAAGGATAAACTTAGCCCTTTTTGAGCTAAGTTTCCTTTTTACAAATTTTATCGTTGAATGGTGAGATAACGTCCTCTTGGTTTAGAACCATCACGCAAATCTACCACATAGAAATATGTACCATTTGGAACTCCTTCCGCATTTTGATTGTATAAACCAACATTTACTCTACCGTCCCAAGTATTTTTATAATGAGCGTCTTGGAAAATTAAATTACCCCAACGGTCATAAATACGAAGTTCAATGTCAAATTTATCAGCCCCTACAATGACAAACAAATCGTTGATACCATCACCATTTGGAGAAAATCCGTCTGGGATATATACATTATTACAATCAGCAATATTGATTTGAATTTTTGCAGTTGTGCATTTGATTACAGGCGTACCCGAACCATCATCACAAACTTGGTATTCTATTTCATCAGCCCCTACAAAACCTGCTTTTGGTGTATAAACAAATGCTCCTGTTGCGTCCATTGAGAATACCCCGCCTTTGCTTGTTAAGAAAGGTGCTATTGGTACTGCTGTTATTGGACTATTGTTAGGGTCTCTGTCGTTTGTAAGTGCATTTCCAGTAACAACTGTGCAATTATCAGTGTTATAAACATCGTTCACTGCGATAGGCGCTCCATTCGTACAAGCAATTACATTGACAGTAACGACACCTTGATTACAAATTTGAGGTGTATCTTTATTACAAATACGATAAGTAAATGTATCAGTGCCTAAGAAATTGGTTCTTGGTTGATAAGTTGCTTTTCCATTTGCTAAAATATTGACAATACCACCATTTGAAGTTACAAAGTTAGTTACCACTGTTGCATTAAAGTTAGCAGGGTCATTGTTGTTCACCGCCATCAAATCTACATTTAAGATAGTACAGAAATCTGTAAATCTTGTAATTGGATTTGTGATTGGATTATTACACAAATTCACTGTTACTCTTGCTCTGTCTGTCAATAAAACAGCAGGACATTGTACGTTGTTCAAAGTAGCAGGCGTTGCATATACTTCCAAGTTATAAATTGTTTGCAATGCTGGTGCAGTTGTAAACGTATTTCCAGGGAAAGTCAATGTTAATAAACCTCCTGCACTTACCCCATTTGCCAAAGGTACACCTGCATTACGTATTTCGTATAACACTCCTGCTTGTGTGTTGGTAATGGTTACATCAATAAATGCTTGTTGTCCTTGACAGAATGTAATATCGCTTACCACTAATAATGTTGATGTATTAGGAGTTGGTACATTTGTTACCAAAACATCATCTGTTGTCGTGATACAAACACCATTCGTAACTGTCCATCTAAATCTATAAATTCCACCTATTAATCCATTGGCTGTTGCTGTTGGATTATTTGCATTTGAGAAAGTAGCAGTATTTGGTCCTTCAATTTGGCTCCAAGTTCCAACGCCTGCGGTTACAGGAACAGCGGTCATAGTTACTACACTTGCTCCACACAATTCTTTGTCTGAGCCTGCATCTGCATTAGCAGGTTGAACAAATCTTGTAATAGTTACTGTACTTGTTGTAGAAGGACAAGTTCCATTAGCGATTGTCCATCTAAATATATTATCACCTATTGCTAAGTTGCTTACACTTGTTGTATTTCCATTAATACTATTGATAGTTCCTGTTCCACTCACTACAGTCCAAGTTCCTATTCCTACTAATGGATTGTTTGCTGATAATGTTGCTATTGTGCTACAAACTTGTTGGTTAATTCCCGCATTTGAAATACTTGGATTTTCATCTCTTGTAATGGTTACAAAAGATTCAGAAGACGGACAACTACCATTACTGATAGACCATTTGAATACATTTGCTCCTACACCTAAATTAGTTACTGTGGCATTTGGTACATTAGGATTAGCAATGACTGCTCCGCCTGACATAATTATCCAAGTTCCTGTGCCTACTGTTGGTGTATTTGCATTCAAAGTTGCAGTTGTTGAACAAAGCGTTTGAGCATTGCCTGCATTAGATACGGTTGGTAATTGCAAACGAGTAATTACGACTGTACTTGATGTAGGTGAACAAATTGTACCTGTGATAGTCCAACGGAACACGTTTTGTCCAAATCCTAAGTTAGTTACCTGAGTAATATAACTTGTAGCATTTTGGAAAGTACCTGTACCACTTACCACACTCCACGCTCCTGTTCCTAAGGCAGGGTCATTCGCAGTCAAAGTAGTATTATCCACACAAACAGTTTGTGGTTGTCCTGCATTGGCAGGCGAAGGACCTGTTTCTCTTGTGATTACGATTGTACTTTCAGAAGGAGGACAAATTCCATTTGCCACTGTCCATTTCAAAACGTAATTTCCAATTAAAGTAAATCCTGTTGCTATTGCTGCTGGATTATTGGTATTATTAAATGCTACAACTGCGCCTTGTGGTACACTTACAACTGACCAAGTTCCTGTTCCATTGGTTGGTGCTGTGGCAGCCAAAGTCAATGATGTGTTACAAATCTGTTGATTTGAACCTGCTATTGCTGTACTTGGAGATTGTTGTTTTGTAATTACTAAATCCGAAGTAGAACTTGCACAAACACCGTTTGCTATTGTCCAACGAATTACATAAGTACCCACCACAGTCAAGTTTCCTACATTTGTATTGTATTGTGAAGCATTAGCAAAAGTTGCATTTGCTCCAACAGGTTGGCTGAATACTGACCAAGTTCCTGTTCCTATTGCTGGTAAATTTCCTGTAATAGCAGTGCTTGTACCGCAAATTGTTTGGTCGTTTCCTGCTATTGCGACACTTGGTTGTGCTGTTCTTGTAATGACAAGTGTGCTTTCTGAAGGAGGGCAATTTCCATTGCTAACACTCCATTTGAACACATTATTTCCAACACCTAAACTTATTACCGAAGCATTATTTGCATTTGGATTTAATATTGTTCCTGCACCGCTTACCAAAGTCCAAGTTCCTGTGCCAATGGCTGGAAGTGTTGCACTCAAAGTAGTTGCATCTGTACAAATCGTTTGAGGAGTTCCCACAATCGAAGGACTTGGAGAACTTAACCTTGTTATCACCACATCACTTGTTGATGGTGTGCAAGTTCCATTACTGATTGTCCAACGTAATGTATAAGTACCTGAAAAACTTAATCCACTTACTACTGCATTCCCTTGTGTACCATTGGTAAACGTTACACTTGCTCCT
>RDXZ01000135.1 GCA_004293265.1 Bacteroidota bacterium
TTATACCAACAAAAGTAGTGTAACAGAACTTTGTTCACAATGTAATAACGAAATTCGTTATTGATAGATTATCACTTTATTTAATGATTGTTCCTAAGGCAAATAGTTGAAAAAATTTTAAAAAATTTTTGTGCAAATATGGACGCTTGCACAAGATACTCACTGGTGCAAGCGTCCACGCTTGCACCAAAATTAACCTAAATAGTTACATTTATTTTATAAAAATACAAACTTTTTATTCTATATTTTTAACTATTTACTAATAATATGCTCAACAATCATATCAGCATGATACCTTGAGTTCTCAATAAACCATTTATTTGTTTCCATTCCTCCACAAACTACGCCTGCCAAATAAACACCTTTCTGGTTTGTTTCGTGTGTATTTTGGTCATAAAATGGTACTTTTCTATCGTCATCACTTAAAAAAACGCCTAAATTTTCCAAAAAAGCATAATTAGGTTGATAGCCTGTCATTGCCAATACAAAATTGTTTTCAATGGAAATAATATTATTTTCTACTCGAATATCTACGTCATTTTCACGAATTTCTACTATTTCTGCTTCAAAATATGCTTTGATACTGCCTTCTTTGATACGATTTTCAATATCAGGTTTTACCCAATATTTGACGCTTTCTCGAATCTGTTTTTCACGAATAACCATTGTAACTTCCGCACCACGTCTAAAACATTCCAAAGCCACATCAACGGCAGAGTTTGCCGCACCCACTACGATTATTTTTTGAAAAGCATATAAATGTGGGTCAGAATAATAGTGCAAAACTTTGGGCAAATTTTCGCCTTTTACATTTAATAAGTTTGGAATATCATAAAAACCTGTTGCCAACACTATATTTTTTGAATAATGAATATTTTTAGAAGTAATTAGTTCAAAAATATTTTCATTTTTATTGATTTTTTCTACTTTTTCATACAAATTGATTTTTAGTTTATAATCCAAAGCCACACGTCTATAATAATCTAAGGCTTCGCGGCGCGTAGGTTTATCGCTGTGTGCAATAAATGGAATATTACCTAATTCTAATCTATCTGCGGTGGAAAAAAAAGTCATATTGGTTGGATAGTTATAAATAGAACTAACTAAACAATTTTTTTCAATAATCAAATAGTTAAGATTTGCTTTTTGTGCCGCAATGCCACAAGCCAAACCAATTGCACCGCCTCCCACGATAATCAAATCATATATCATTGTAAAAATTCGATAAAGTTTTGAAACATATTTTTTAAATCTACTTGTAATTTAGCTGCTTTTTCGGGAGAATACTGCGTTTCTTGGTCATTCATATAAATATCTTTGCTTCTTTCTACTTGCAAGGCGTGTATATTTTGAAGCGGATTACCAAAATTTCGTGTAATAAAACCTCCTTTAAACGGAGTATTATGTGTAAAACTATAATTTTTACTCAAATGTTTGACCGCAATTTCAATGAGTTTTTTATCCGCAGAAGTTTCATCATTATCACCCAAAATAATATCCGAAAAAGCTTCTTTTCTGATACTTGGCACATATCTACGGATAGAATGAGCATCATATAACATAGATTTTCCAAATTCTGCTACAAACTTGTCCAAAATTTCTTGAATTTTTTGATGATAAGGATAAAAATATTGTTGTTTTCGATTTTCTATTTCTTGTTTATCAGGAGTGTTTTGTAGATATAAACTATCACCTAAAAAATCAGTGAAAGGAACTAAATCAGTAATCACACGCCCATCTCGATACAAAGGTTGAGAATCAGGGGTTCTGTTCAAATCAATTACCCAACGATGATAATTGGCTTTGATGATAGTAACTCCCATTTCAGAAACAAAACTATAGAGTTTGTCCAAATCAAAATCTGTATCATCAATTGTATTTATTTTTTCAGGTTTAATATCTTTTTTGATATTATCAGGAAAAAAAGTTCCTACGTGAGGAATACTCAATAAAATCGGAACTTTATTTGTTTTAGGTTCGATGATGGTATATGGCAACATACAATTATTGATTTTAACAATTTGATATAAAAACAAAAAACACAACTAAAATAATTGTGTTTTTGTTTTTGGAGGTTTCGAGCGGGGTCGAACCGCTGTGGGAGCTTTTGCAGAGCCCTGCCTAACCACTCGGCCACGAAACCTTTTGGTTTTTATATATATGCGGTTTGATACAATTTAGTAATCAATCAAACCGCATTTTTTTTATTTTTATTTATTTTCTTCGGTAGCAACTACTTCTACTTTTTCAGTAGCGGCTGGTGTTTCCTTTGGAGTTTCAGTAGTTTCTTCTGTAACTACTTCTTCTTTTGGTAATTCAGCGTCTTTTTTGTAAGTACGTAAATGAGAAAGAACGATTTTTCTATCATCTTTTACAAATTCAACGACTACAAAGTCCAATGCTTCGCCCAATTCTGCTTCACTACCATCTTGTTTTGCCAAATGTTTTTGAACACAAAAACCTTCAACGCCATAAGGTAATTCTAACAAAGCACCTTTTTCAATTTTTTGAGTTACGGTACAACGGTGAATAGTTCCGGGTATAAAAATAGTTTCAAAAGTATCCCAAGGATTTTGTTCTAATTGTTTGTGTCCTAATGCCAAACGTTTGTTTTCAATATCCAATTCTAATACTACTACTTCTAAAGTATCCGTTACTTTCACAAATTCAGAAGGGTGTTTTACTTTTCTTGTCCAAGACAAATCAGATACGTGAACTAAGCCATCGATACCTTCTTCTAATTCTAAGAACAATCCAAAAGTAGTTAAGTTTCTTACAACGCCTTTATGTTTTGTATTGATAGCATATTTAGTTGTTAAATCTTTTTTCGTCCAAGGGTCTTCTACTAATTGTTTGATACCCAATGACATTTTTTTCTCCTCTCTTTCGATAGTCAAAACAACAACATCAATTTCATCACCTACTTTTAAGAAATCTTGTGGATTGCGTAAATGTTGCGACCAAGACATTTCAGATACGTGAATTAAACCTTCAACGCCCGGAATTACTTCTAAGAAAGCACCATAATCAGCCACATTTACAATTTTACCTTTTAATTTTGAACCGACTTGAACATCATCACCCAAAGAAGCCCAAGGATGAGGATAAAGTTGTTTCATACCTAAAGAAATACGTTTTTTATCTTCGTCAAAATCCAACACCACTACATTTACTTTTTGGTCTAATGCTAATACTTCTTCGGGATTACTTACTCTACCCCAAGAAATATCAGTGATATGTAACAAGCCATCTACGCCACCTAAATCAATAAATACGCCAAAATTAGTCATATTTTTGATAACCCCTTCTAAGACTTGTCCTTTTTCTAAGTTTGTTAATATTAAATGACGTTGTTCTTCTAAATCTTTTTCAATCAATACTTTATGAGAAACAACTACATTATCGTTTGTATAGTTAATTTTGATAACTTTTACCTCCATTTTCTTGCCCACATAAATATCAAAATCACGAATAGGTTTTACATCAATTTGAGAACCCGGTAAGAACGCTTCGACTCCAAAAATATCAACAATCAAACCGCCTTTTGTACGTCTTCTTACTAATCCTTCTACAATAATATCAGTATCTAACGCTTTTTGAATACTATCCCAAGCCACTAATACTTTTGCTTTTTTACGCGACAAAACTAACTGACCGTCAGCATCTTCACGATTTTCTACAAATACATCAACTACATCACCTGCTTTTAATTCAGGCATATCACGAAATTCAGTTGTAGAAACTAGTCCATCTGATTTTGAACCGATATGTAAGATTACATCTCTATCTCCAATACTTACTACGGTTGCTTTTACAACTTCTTTTTCAGCAGATTGAGAAATTGTAGCATCGTACAATTTTTCTAATTCAGCGCGTTCTGTTGTTGTGTAACCGCTTCCAAAACCTTTGCTGTCTAATTTGTCCCAGTTAAATTCTTCGTTCTTAATACTCATAAAAATTTTTAATATCGGCTTTGAATACATTAGTCCCTAAAGCCATTAGAACTAAATTTTGTTTAAAGTTATTTTTCTCTTATTTTGAGGTTGCAAAGGTAAAAAAACATTTTTTAACTTCCAAAAAATAATCAATATTTTTTTTGAAATATTTTTAGTGATACAATTTTTCATATAAAAATAATTATTTTGTTTTGAAATATTTTTTCTAAGAAAACGTTTTTATCATAACAAATAAATTTTATTTTAATCTCAAAAATATGTTAATTTATGGTGCAGGTGGACATTCAAAAGTTGTCATTGATTGTTTGTATTCTCAAAACATAGAAATTGATGGAGTTTTTGATGACAATCCAAATCATATTTCTTTTGGTAATTTTAATTTTTTAGGAGAATATCAATCTCATATTTTAACAGAAAAAAAAATTATTTTAACCATTGGCAACAATCAAATTAGAAAAGAATTAGCCCAAAAAATTACACATCAAATCGGAAAAAGTGTACATTTTCAGAGTTGCATCTCCCCTTTCGCCACCACAGAATCAGGTTTAATGATTTTTCCTTTTGCGGTTGTGCAGGCTTACGCACACATAGGCAAGCACGTGATTTTGAACACGCACTCGATAGTCGAACACGATTGTAAAGTCGAAAATTTTGTCCATATCGCTCCCAATACCACTTTAGGCGGAGGAGTTGAGATAGGCGAAGGTACATTAATAGGTATGTCTGCCACGATTTTACCAAAAGTCAAAATTGGAAAATGGTGCGTAATCGGTGCGGGTGCGGTTGTCAATAAAAACGTTCCTGATTTTTGTGTGGCGTATGGCGTTCCTGCTAAAATTAAAAAAAATGTAATTATTTAATACAAAAAATTTCAAATCTAAAAAAAAACATTTACCTTTGCACTAAAATTCCGATAGAACAATGGAAAAAAAGATTGTGATTGCTATTGATGGCTATTCTGGTTGTGGAAAAAGCACTACCGCACAAAAAGTAGCACAAGTTTTAGGGTATATTTATATCGATTCAGGTGCCATGTATCGGGCTGTTACGCTCTATTTTTTAGAAAATGAGATAGATTTTGAAAATATTACTCAAATTGAGAATGCTTTGACAAACATTCACATCAATTTTGAATGGAATAATGAAAAAAAACGAAACGATATTTATTTGAACGGCAGAAATATCGAAAAAGAAATCAGAAAAATGTATGTTTCTGACAAAGTAAGTGAAGTGAGTAAAATCCACGAAGTAAGAATCGCAATGGTCGCACAACAACAAAGATTAGGCGAAAATAAAGGTGTTGTGATGGACGGCAGAGATATTGGCACGATGGTTTTTCCTGAGGCAGAACTCAAAATTTTTATGACTTCTGATATAGAAATCAGGGCAAAAAGAAGACTATCCGAGTTGGAAGAAAAAGGAGAAATAGTATCGTTAGACGAAATTATATCTAATCTAAAAAAACGTGATTTGATAGATACAACCAGAGCAGAAAGTCCTCTAAAAAAGGCAGAAGACGCTTTTGTGTTAGACTCTTCTTTTATTACCTTTGAAGCACAAGCCAATTATGTAATCCAATTAGCAAAAAATTTAAAAACAACAAATCAAAAAATGGTAGAAAATTCTGCTCTTTTTTTTTTGAAAATATTTCTTTTTTTAACGTTTTTTTTTCAGATTGATAAAATCTAAAAAAATCTTATGTCATTGTTATAAAAACATAACAACAGCAAAAATTTGTTCTCAATTTCAAAAACAATAAACTTTTACTCAATAAAATGCACTCTCTCAAATTAAAAAACCCACTTGTTTGTTTTGATTTAGAAACGACAGGAATCAACATTGCCAAAGATAGAATTGTAGAATTGTCGTTTTTGAAAGCACTACCTAACGGAGATGTAATACAAAAAACACGCAAAATTAACCCAGAAATGCCAATTCCTATCGAATCAAGCCTTATTCATGGCATTTATGATGATGATGTAAAAAACGAATCTACTTTCAAACAAGTAGCAAAATCTTTGGCTCAATTTATTGAAGGTTGTGATTTGGCAGGATTTAATATTTTGAGATTTGATGTGCCAATGTTGGTCGAGGAGTTTTTGAGGGCTGATATAGATTTTGAAATAGGCAATCGAAAAATTGTTGATGCACAAAGAATATTTCATTTGATGGAGCCAAGAAATTTATCAGCGGCTTATTCTTTTTATTGCAAAAAAGATTTGGAAGATGCACACACCGCAGAAGCCGATACTTTGGCAACTTTTGATGTTTTAAATGCTCAAATTGGACACTATCAAGGCAAAACTTTGAAAGATGCCAATGGGAAAGAATACGAACCTGTCCAAAATGATATGGGAGTTTTGCATGAATTGACTGCGGCAAAAATGGTAGATTTTGCACAGAGAATGATTTTTAATGCACAAGGCGTAGAAGTTTTTAACTTTGGAAAACACAAAAATATTTCTGTTTTGGAAGCACTCAAAAAAGAACCTACTTATTATGAATGGATGATGAACGGAGATTTTCCTTTGGATACTAAAAGAAAACTAACGCAAATTAAATTGCGTGCCGCAAAATTGAACAAATAAAAGATAAGTTTGAAGTATTTTTTTGATGAGAAATACTTTTTCTTTGTAAAAAAAATTAAAAAAAGGGTAATAAAAATAAAAACACTATCATACTTATTCTGTTTCAAAATAAGTATGATAGTGTTTTTATAAAAATAATATTTATTTTACTACCAATTCGATATCGATGTTAATCAAAGATTTAAAATCATTTCCTGATTCTTCCATATCTTCATCACCATCTTCATAATACCATTTTACAGCAATCGGGTTGCCATTTTCAGGTAGTTGTTCTAATTTTCTTAGAATATCTAAAATACATTTTGAAGAACTTGTATTAAAATATTCCAAATTAAAAACTACTTCTGTCAGAGGTTTTGCTTGATTTGAGTATTCATCTAACCAATCAAAAACTGGCTTATAAAAAGAAATTGAATTTTCTGGAATAGAACGTCCAGATATTTCTACAAAACCATTTTCAGCGTCAAGTTTGATAGCAGGTGTTCTTCCTGTACCTTCCATTATAATATTTTCCATTGTATTTTTATATTCGAATCTAATACAAATTTGTTTGAAGTTTAATTTAAAATAAAAACTAATAAAAAAATATCCTGCTTAAATCAAAAAAATTTAAGAAGATACTTTCACTTGTAAGCTATAAAAACAATGCTCATCTGTGATATAGTCAAAACTATAATCAATTTTTTCACCTGATTTGCGAGCCATATCAATTAAGCCTAAACCTGCTCCACCTGTTTCAGATTCAGTTTGTTTATTAAGAACATCTTTATAGTAAGCTTTCAAGTCGTCAGCAGAAAGTCCATTTACTTTATCGATTTTATCTCTCAATTTATCTACTTTTTCTTTGAGAATATAGTTACCGGTTACAATAAAATACGCTCCGTCGGTGCGTCTGACCATAAGTGTAGCAGCCTGTAATTGTTCGTTTTCAGGGTGATTTACTTGTTGATAATTATAAATGTTCTGCAAACACTCAAGTAAGATGCTAAAAACTTTCTTTTTAACTTTTACATCTTCACTTTTACGCTCCAGCCTATCATCTACTAATTGTAATATAGATGTGAGAAGATTATTTGTAATCTCTCCTTTGAAATACAAGATGACATTATCGTCTTGCATTTTCTTGAAATATTCGTACACATTTAGCATTGTTTAGCGTATGAAGTTAGGGTATATTAACTAACTATTGATTCCACTGCAAATATATAGTTATTTTTTGAAAAAAAATACTTTTTTGAAAAAAATTTTTTAAAATTAATAAAAAACAAACAAATATCTTACTATTTTCATAAAAATAAGGCATTTTTTACCTTAAATTATATTCATATCATAAAATAAAAAATAAATTTAAAATATTTTTATTTTTTTTCATTCATATCTATCTCTATAATTCCCATTTGTTTCAATAAAAAAGTAGCGTTCAAATTTTGATTGATGCCATTTTGTAATTGATACGTAAATTGCAAATGGTTTTCGTTGATATGAATTTCAAAACATTGATTTTTAAAATGTTGAGGGTAGTTTTTTGCCCATTCGCCCAAACGTAAATCGTGTGTGGCTATTAATCCAACTGCATTTTTTTTCACTAATTGTGTTAATAATGCCTTTGCGCCTGAGTGTTGGTCTGCGGAATTAGTACCTTTCAAAATCTCATCTAACACCACAAATATTTTTTGATTTTCTGCCAATCTATCTAATAATTGCTTCAATCGTTTGATTTCTGCATAAAAAAACGACTCTCTTGATGCCAAAGAATCTTTGGTGCGCATACTTGTATAAATCATAATAGGCGTACACTCAAATTTTTTAGCACAAACTACCGAACCTTGCATCGCTAATAATAAATTCAAAGTAATGCTTCTTAAATAAGTACTTTTTCCTGCCATATTTGCGCCTGTAATAACGGCTAATTGTCCTTCATTATCAAAAAAAACAGGATTTCCGATTCTTTCTTTGGGCGGCAACAATGGGTGTGCTATATTTTCTCCTATCAATACAAAATTTTTATCAGAAATTGTTGGAAAAGTATAAGTTTCGGGATTGTTATAAGCCAAATTTGCCCAAGTATTCAGCACGTCTATTTTTTGTATTTCTTCCAATAAAATCAAAATTTTATCTTGATATATAGATAAATGTTTTTCTAAACGAAATAAAATTTGCCAATTCCATAAAATTAGTGCATTTGCCAACAAACCAAATAAACCTAATCCATTGTGAGAATTATCTGCAAAAGTTAATAATTTTTCTACGATTTTTTTATCTTTAAAATAATCAATAATCTCAACAAAAGTATTGAGATTAGTAGCGGTAATATTTTTATTTTGTTTGATATTTTCTATATGTTGGCTGGAAACTTCAAATAAATAAATATATTTTTTAAGAAATTTTTTTAATGAATCAATGCCATCTGCCCGCTGTTGAATACTTGCCAATTGTGTAAAAACTAAACCCATATTCAAAATTGCCCACAAACCAACCACACCAAAAGGAATATAAGAAACTACCCAAAGAGTTACCAAAATCAGAGAAATAATAGGATTAAACCATAAAACAAAAGGAACATATTTTTTTTGGATTAATGTTTTTGGAATTTGAAGCCAATTTTTAAAATGAGAAAAATCATTTTCTTTTTCTACATATAACATTCCTTTGGCTTGAAATTTTTGTCTAAAATCTAATAAATTTTCTAAAACTTTGATAGCATTTTGTTTTTCTTGAATATTTTTATGAACAAATAAAGGATTTTTTAAATTATCGGCTAAAATAGTTTCGCCTGTATGCGTAACACAACGGTTAGCAAATTGAAAAAAAGATTTTTCTCCAAATAAATCTAAATCATTGGCAAAAAAATGGTCAGGCTCGATATATACTTCGCCTGTTTTTCCTGATGAAAAATTCCCTTCTAATAATACATCTAATTCTTTTTGGTTAATATAGGCTAAATTTTCTAAAATATGTAATTTTTCTAATACTAAAGCGTGTTTTTTGACAGACAAAACAAATAAAATAACCCCAATTGCGGCAGTAATATTTCCCCAAAAAGCAGAAAAAAAATATATATAAATGGCTATGATTAGAAAAAAAAGAAAAACAAACACTCTTGTCCAAGACCATCGGTTGGCTATGGCTTTTTGAATTTGTATTTCAGAAAAATATTGATGAAGTAAATTTTGATATTGTGCAATAATTTCGGCTGTCTTTGGCATTTTTGTAATGATAATTTTTAATAAATCGCAAAGGTATAAAAATATGATTAAAAATATTGATTTTTTTGGGATAAAAGATAGGAATTAAAGCAATAAAGCAAGTAATTATAAGAAAAAAACTTGCTTTATTTTATATGGTCTAAGAAAATTTATTTATATGTACTTCATCAAGGATAAACAAATATTTGGTAATTTCTCCCCCTTGTTGTGAAATAGACGCGGCGGCAATATTTACATTTATTTTTTTATCACCTTTTCCTTTTAAAATAGCACTTCCTTTCCAACTTTCGCCTTTTGAAATCGAATCTTTGGCATTGTTTATTTTTTCAATATCAATAAATAAATAATCTATTCCCAATCCTTTGAGTTCACTATTAGAAAAATCAAAAGTTTTTAAGGTCAATTCATTTAAAGTAATCATAGCAAATTTTAAATCTGTTTCGATAATCATATAAGAATTTTGTAACAAATTATTCACTTCTTGTGCTTCTCTTTGTGAAGTTTCCATAAATTCTTTGGCAACTTGTAAAGCCTCCATATTTTGTAACATTTCTTCTTCTTGTGCCTGCATTTGTTGTGCGTATTGGCGAGAATCATCTAATAGTTTTTGATTTTTTTCGCTATTTCTTACATTGGCAACAGAGGTTGCTATATTTTCTGCAATTTTTTCTACAAATGATATTTCAAAAGGTTCAAAAATTTTAAAAGAGGCTAATTCAACTACGCCATACACTTTATCATTGCTTTTGAGCGGTACTATCAAAATACAATTTGGATTCGATTCGCCCAAACCTGATGTAATTCTGATATATCCTTCAGGAATATCTGTCAAACAAATCGTGGCTTGTTCTTGCCAAGTTTGCCCTACTAATCCATCACCTTGATATACTTTTTGTTGCAAATAACTTTTGTCTGTATCCCACGCGTAGCAGGCAGAGAGCGATAAATAACTTTCTTTTTTGGGTTCTTCTTCCACAATAAATAAAGCACCTTGATTGCCGTCCAAATATTTTACTAAATTAGAAATTACTTTTTCGGAAAGTGTTTTTAGTTCGTTATTATTTTTAAGAATATCACTAAACAATACCAAACCTTCGTTTGTCCAAGTACGGATACTTTCCTCATCTGCTACTTTTTGTAAGTTATCTTTCATACCTAACAAAGCATTTCCTAACAAATCTTTGTCGCTGATAGGTTTGTAAGTCGTTTCATATTCTCCTTTACCAATTTGTTCGGCAAAAGTAGAAGTATTTTTTAGATTCATAATTAGTTTATCAGCAGAGGTTGCCATTTCACCAATTTCATCTCTATTAAATTTATAATGTTTATCTTCGGGAATTTCTCCTAATCCTAATTTGACGAAAACGCTATTAATATATTTGATAGGTCTTACGATTTGTCGTCTTGTCCACCAGTTGACCATAAAACCAATAAAAACCAGACCGACTTGAAAAACAATAATCAAATTACTTAAATTATTAAAAGAGGTTAATAAATTATCTTCTTTATTTTCTCTACTTTGCCTTTTTTGATTGGTTAAAGTGGTTAAGTTAGCTATCAAAGCATCGGTTTCAGGGAGAATAATTGTGTTTAATAATTTTTCTGCTTTTTGAGTTTTATCAGTTCTCATATAATCTTCGGTTTCGGCTAAGGTTTCTATGATTTCTTCTTGATATTTTTTAATATTTTCAAACTTTGTGATGGCAGAATCCAATTGTCTGATGAGTGAAATAGATGACCATTTTTTACTCAAAGCAATGAGTTTGTCTTTAAATTCGGGGAAGTCTTCGTGTAATTTTTTGAGTGCTTTTTTATCTTGTAGGCGTACATTTGTTTCTTCATACACCCAGCTAAATGTATAGGCTTCTGCTTGTGTAACTTTCAATCTAAACTCCTCCAATTTATCAATAGAAGGATTAATGACCTTTCCTATTGTGTTTGTTTGAACGGTGCTTTGGTTCAAAGTCAATAAACTAATTACTCCCATTACAATAAACAAAACGTAAATGAAAATAAAACCTGCTATGATTTTTTGACTAATGCTACTAAAACGAAAGAGTTGAAAAAACTTTTTCATAAATATATTTTGAATGAGATTTAAGTATAAATATTTGTATCTATTTAGTTTCCAGCCGTAAAGCAGAGAAATAGATATTTTTTAATGTTTGTAACAAGATTTTAAAAATAAACAATAGACTTCTTGCAAAATTGTTTTTTTTAAGCCTCACACCCTGCCCTCTCTCCATTTTGAGAGAGGGAAAAGGTTATTTCGCAGGAAGTCTAATATTAAAATTTTAATATTAATTGAATTTTATTATTAAGTTAAGGTTAAAGAATTACTATTATTTTTTATTTATCAAATTTTCAATATATTGAATAGACACATCAAAAATAG
>RDXZ01000136.1 GCA_004293265.1 Bacteroidota bacterium
CAAAATATTTATCAAAAAAAAACTTATCAAACCAAAAAATACGCCCAAACCAACGCCTTTTCCACTCTCCGAGTGGTGAAGTCTGGAGACTTCTATTAAATACAGAGGCACAAGTTTCCGCTTCGCTCAAACTTGCGCCAGTATTTGGGTTGTCGGTGGTCGAAAAGTGCAGAAATGAAATATTTACAAAAAAAATAAATTTTACTGCACTTTTCGACACACCGACAACGGCGGAAAATTAAAATAAGTAATTTATCAAATTTTGATGTAGGAAAATAATAGATTAAAAATAAAAAAAAACTGACAATTTGTCATTTATATTCATTTGGAATAACTTTTGAAAAATTTAGTTACATTATAAAAATAAAAAATCAATCCATAAAAAATAAAAATAAAAATGGTACAAGAACAAGGTACAATTTCGGTTAATACCGAAAATATTTTTCCTATTATTAAAAAATTCTTATATTCTGACCACGAAATTTTCTTACGCGAATTAGTTTCAAATGCAATGGATGCATCTCAAAAACTAAAAAAATTGAGCGTAATGGGTGAATTTGGCGGTGAAATCGGAGAACTAAAAGTAAAAATTTCATTGGACAAAGAAGCAAAAACAATTACAATTTCTGATTCTGGAATTGGAATGAATGCTGATGAAGTAAAAAAATATATCAACCAAGTTGCTTTTTCGGGTGCCACTGAATTTGTTGAAAAATACAAAGACAAGCAAGACACAAAAGAAATTATCGGACATTTTGGCTTAGGATTTTATTCGGCTTTTATGGTTTCTCAAAAAGTAGAAATCCGTACAAAATCTTTTAGAGAGGGCGAACAAGCAGTGCGTTGGGAATGTGATGGTTCTACTTCGTTTAGCATTGAGCCAACAGAAAAAGAGGAGAGAGGCTCGGATATTATTTTGCATATTTCTGATGAATCAGCAGAGTTTTTAGATGAAAATCGTTTGCGCGAAATTTTAAATAAATATTGTCGTTTTTTACCAATTGAAATTCAATTTGGTGAGGATATTATTAACAACACAAACCCAATTTGGACAAAATCTCCACGTGAACTAACAGACGAAGACTACAAAAATTTTTATAGTGATTTGTATCCAACGTCAGAAGAACCTTTGTTTTGGATACATTTGAACGTAGATTATCCGTTTAATTTGACAGGAATTTTATATTTCCCAAAAATTCGTGAGGGCTTAGATTTAGGTAAAGATAAAATTCAATTGTATTCTCGTCAAGTATTTATTACTGATGAGGTCAAAAATGTTGTTCCTGAATTTTTAACTTTGTTGCGTGGCGTGATTGATTCTCCTGATATTCCTTTGAATGTTTCGAGAAGTTTTTTACAAGCTGATAGCAATGTCAAAAAAATAAATGGATACATCACTAAAAAAGTAGGTGAAAAATTACAAGAATTATTTGATGAAAATCGTTCAGACTTTGAAGCAAAATGGGAAAGTATTGGCGTTTTTGTAAAATACGGGTATGTAACTGACGAAAAATTCCAAGAAAAAGCACAAAAATTTGCCATCGTACAAAATACAGACGAAAAATTTTATACTATCGAAGAATATCGTGAGAAAGTTCAAGCCGTTCAAACGGATAAAAATGGTAAAGTTGTTTTTATTTATACCAATGATGCTTCTAAACAAGATTCTTACATTCAATCTGCCAAGAAAAAAGGATATGATGTATTAAAATTAGACGATAGATTTATTGACCCGCATTTTATTTCTGCTTTTGAACAAAAAACGGATAATATCCAACTCAAAAGAGTAGATTCTGATACAAGCGAAAAAATAATCGACTCAGGAATCAATGCAGAAAGTGTTTTGAGTGAAGAACAAACAAAAACTTTGAAAGAATTGTTTGAAAAAGTATTGGATAACAAAACTTTGAATATTCAAATCGAAAGTTTATCTCAAGACGAAATGCCTGTGATTATCACACAGCCCGAATTTATCCGCCGTATGCAAGAAATGTCAAGAGGTGGAGGAATGATGGGAATGGGTAATTTTATGATGTTGAGCGTGTCAGTAAACGCAAACCATAGCATTATTCACAAAATTTTAGAAAGTAATGAAGAAATACAAGCCAATCTTATCAAACAAATATATGATTTGGCATTGCTTTCTCAAAATATGTTGAATGGTGAAGCATTGACAAAATTTGTGCAAAGAAGTGTAAATTTAGTGAAATAAAAAAGTGCTTTTTTGATACTTTTTGTTTTAGAAATAATTGAATGAACACAAAAAACTATTCTCCAAAAGAATGTTTTTTTGTGTTCAACTTTTTTTATACATCTACAAAAATTTTAAACAACTAAAACAAACTATTTTTAAAAAAATACGTAATAAAAATAATAATTACAAAAAAATATCGTTTCAAAAGATATAAATTAAAAAAAAAATTATGAAAAATAAAAATATTTTCTGTGTATTAACCACCATTTTGATATTTTCCTTTGTTAATATCAATAATATTTTTGCACAAATCCAAACTCAAGATGTGCAAGGCGAATGGGTTTTTGACCAAATGGTTATAGAAGGAGGAGGTACAAAAAATGAAAGAAGCGAAAAATTTGTAGAAGATTATAATAAATCAAGCAAAGATAATCTTGTGATAAAATATTTGCCTGATGGAAAATTTATCAGTCAAAAATCAAATCAAGTAAATGTTGAAGGAAGTTGGAGCATAGTAGAAAATAAAATTAAAATTTCTACCAATTATGGAGATAATTTTCAAGATGTAAAAATTGATAAAAATACAAAAACTTTGACTTTGTTTGTAGGTGGATATGATGAAAATGCCACTACCAAAACAATGATAATTTTTAAACAAAAATAATACAATTGATATGAAAAAACTTTTTTTGTTAGTCGGAATTATTTTTTTGGTTCAACTTATGACTTTGGCACAAAATACTAATCCACCCAAAAAAGCACCCCCACAACGTTATAAAGAACTCATGAAAAATGGTGATTTGGAAGGCGAATGGACTTTGAGCAATATAAAAGCACAAATTCCGTCTTCTACTCCTTTTCAAGAAAGAAAAAATACACAAAAAAACGTAGATAAATTTAAAGCACAAGCACAAGGAAAATTAAAGATGAATTTCCAAAAAAATGGACAATTTGTGGGTACAAGCCCAGAAGGCGAAAAAACAACAGGCACTTGGATTTTAGAACCAAGTAGCAATAAATTAATGGTCAAAACATCTTTTGGAACAGAATATCACGAAGTTACTTTTGATGATGCCAAAACAACTTTGACAACCTCGCGTGGCTCTGCTAACACACAAAAAATTTATATGATTTTTAAGAAAAACCAACCTTAATGCTTTTATCTTCTTATACTTCAAATTTGGTCGAATGTGGACTTGATGAAGCAGGCAGGGGCTGTTTGTGTGGACCTGTGGTGGCGGCAGGAGTTGTTTTACCCAAAAATTTTACCCACAAAATTTTAAGAGATTCTAAACAACTTTCTGCCGAACAAAGAGAAGAATTAGCCATAGAAATCAAAGAAAAAGCAATAGAATGGACTATTTCAACGGCTACTCCAACTGAAATCGATCAATTTAATATTTTGAATGCGTCTATTTTGGCGATGCACAGATGCGTCGAAAAACTTCAAACTCAACCCGAATTATTGTTAGTAGATGGCAATCGTTTTCACGCTTATAATTTTATTCCTTACCAATGCGTCATCAAAGGTGATGACAAATATTTTTCTATTGCGGCGGCTTCTATTTTGGCTAAAACACACAGAGATACGCTTATGAAAGATTTAGCAAAAGAATTTCCTGAGTATTGTTGGGAAAAAAATATGGGCTATCCTACCATTTTTCATAGAAAAGCCATTGAAAATCACGGAGTTACGATTTGGCACAGAAAAACTTTCAAAGGTGTAAAAGAATTTTTAGATTAATTTTTTTTCTACACAGATAACACAATTAACGTCTAACGATTGCCTCAATAAGTAGGTTTTAATAAAGTAATTTTTATTTTTTTTGGTAATTGTTGTATTATTTATAAAAAATATACTATTTTTGTGAAAATTTTTTGAAAATATATCGTTATGGCGGGCATAAAAGAGTCAATTTTAATACGTATTCAAACTGCAAATTTTATTATTATGGGAATTGCAGCCGTTATTTTTTTACAAATCCTAAATATTCAATTTTTACAAGGCGAATATTGGCAGAGCCGCGCAGACGAAATGGGCTTGCAATATCGAACCAAAAAAGCAACAAGAGGAACTATTTATGCTGAAAATGGCATTATGTTGGCAACTTCTATTCCACTTTATAAAGTTTCGTTTGACCCAATGATTATCAGTGATGAAGTATATAAAAAAAATATAGACACACTGACAAAGTTGTTGAGTAATTTTTTTAAAGATAAAAAACCAAAAGAATATCTCACAAAAATAAACGAAGCAAGACGCTTGAAAAAAAGATATATTGTGTTAAGCCCACGCCCTATCACCTTTACAGAAAGACAAAAACTAAATACTTGGCCTCTTTTGAACGATAAACAAAATAAAAGTGGCGTTTTGTTCGAAAAAGTAGAAGAAAGAACTTATCCTTTCGCAGGATTGGCAGGCAGAACCATTGGTTTTGTCAATGAAAACAATGACGGAGCAGGCTTAGAAATGAGTTTTCACAAAGCATTATCAGGTGCAAACGGAAAAGCATTGTACCAAAAAATAACAGGCGGAGAATGGAAGCCCGTAGGCACAGGTGCGAGAATCAACCCAACGAATGGCAACGATATTTATACTACTATCGATATTAATTTACAAGATATTGCACAAGAATCCTTAGCAGAATATATGAGTAAATATTCTGCAAAATATGGTTGTGTGGTTGTGATGGAAGTCAAAACAGGAGCAGTGAAAGCAATGGTAAATTTAGGAGTTGATGACAATGAATACAAAGAAAATTATAATTATGCTATTGGTGACCAAGGAAGTATTGACCCAGGCTCTACTTTCAAAACGGCTTCGATGTTGGCGATGTTGGAGGATAGCACGTATAGTTTGAACGATACAATCAACACAGGCAATGGTTTTTATAAATATTATGACAGAGAAATGAAAGACACGCGAGTAGGCGGTTGGGGAACACAAACTTTTCAACAAGCATTAGAAAATTCGTCAAATATTGCTGTTTCAAGATTTGTAACAAGACATTTCGGAAAAAAAATTGATAAATATTTAGGTTATTTAGATAAATTTGGGCTAAATACTGATTTAGAAAAATCATTTCGTTTGTCAGGAATGGCAAAACCTTATATCAAAACCCCCAAAGATGCCACTTGGAGTGGTGTAACGTTGCCTTGGATGTCCATCGGATACGAATTGCGACTTTCTCCTTTGCAAATGCTTACCTTTTATAATGCAATTGCTAATGATGGTTATTTGGTTTCGCCTTATTTGGTAAAAATGATAAAAAGAAACGATGAAACTTTAGAAAAATACGAACCTTCTGTTAATAAAAATCCGATTGCAAAAAGTAGTTCTATTCAAAAAATAAGAACAATGCTTGAAGGAGTAGTTGAAAGAGGAACGGCTACAGGTATCAAATCAACTAAATATAAAATCGCAGGAAAAACAGGAACTTCTCAAAAACTAAACGCAAGAGGAAAATATATCAAAAAATATCACACTTCTTTTGTGGGATATTTTCCTGCCGAAAAACCAAAATATTCTTGTATTGTGGTCATTGACGAACCAGAAGGCTCTGAACAATATGGCGGAGATGTGTCTGCCCCTGTTTTTAGATTGATAGCAGATAGATTATATGCGCAAGATATTGATGTAAAATCGGAAAGTGTTGCCAAACGTGAAGTAGGTTTGTTTCAAAACGATTTACCTACTCAACAAGTAAGCTACGCAGAAGATGCCAAAGGTATTTTTGATTTTTTGCAAATACCAAGTATGACCATCAAAAATAAAGAATGGGTAAAAACTGAAGCAGGCAAATATGAGGTAAATTGGGAAGAGGTCAATATGAAATCGAATGTTATACCAAGCGTCAAAGGAATGACTTTGAGAGATGCTTTGTATTTGTTAGAAAATAAAGGATTAAAAGTGTTTTATACAGGAAAAGGCAGAGTAAAAACGCAATCTTTGATGCCCGGCTCAACATTAAGAAAAGGCGAAAAAATTATCATACAATTGGAAGGAGGTTGGAAAAATGATGTATATAAACAACCCAAAAAACCAGCACCCAAAGATACAACTGCTGTCAATAGAAATACAAACGCTGAAAAAAATAGACAAACCAAAAACAACGAAGATGGTTTTGTTGAGTCTGATAGCAATGTGATTCGCAAGCCTGTGTTAGTACGCCCACGCACACAACCTAAGCAAACGCCTACACGCAGGAGAAATCAAGAGGAATAATTTTTCTTGGCTTTACCAAGTTATACAGAAAATAAAAATTGTAACACATACTTTTAGTGCGTGGACACACTAAAAGTATGTGCTACACCTCAATTAAAAAAATCCTATAAAATTTAGTAGAACCTTTTTCTTCTAAGATTTTACAAAGGGCGAGGACAAGCCTCTCACTCTACTTTTTTAATTTATTTTTGGCATATTCATATATTTTTTCATAGCTTGGCACAATCTCATTCAAGTCAAACTCTTTGGCACGTTTGAGTGCATTTTCTCTAAAAGTAGGTAAATTGTCGTCTTGTAAGATATACAAAGCATTTTTTGCCATTTGATTGACATCTCCTACTTTGCTCGTAAAGCCTGTAATTCCGTTGAGGTTTAATTCAGGAATACCGCCTGCGTCAGATGAAATCACAGGTACTTCACACGCCATTGCTTCTAAGGCAGATAGTCCAAAACTTTCGCTTTCTGAGGGCATCAAAAATAAATCGGCAATAGACAATACTTCTTCTACGGCATCAAGTTTTCCTAACATTCTTACATCATCAGTGATGCCTAATTCTCTGCATTGAATTTCTAAGTTAATTCTTTCAGGTCCGTCGCCAATCAATAATAACTTAGCAGGAATATCTTTTCGGACTAAATCAAAGATAGAAACAACATCATTCATACGTTTTACTTTTCTAAAATTAGAAATATGGACTAATAATTTTTCGTCATTAGGGCAAATGGCTTTTTTGAAATGATTTTTTTCTTGTTTTTTAAATCTTTCTAAGTCAATAAAATTAGGAATCACGTGAATTTCGTTTGTAATCTCAAAATGTGAATATGTATCGTTTTTTAGGCTGGTAGAAACGGTCGTTACTGCGTCAGATTGATTGATACTAAAAGTTACTACGGGTTCAAAAGACGCATCTTTGCCTACCAAAGTAATGTCTGTGCCATGCAAAGTAGTAACAACAGGAATATGAATATTTTTAGTTGCCAAAATTTGTTTTGCCATATAAGCCGCAGAAGCGTGTGGAATCGCATAATGCACGTGAAGAATATCTAATTTTTCGTGCAAAACCACATCAACCATTTTGCTTGCCAATGCCAATTCGTAAGGTGGATATTGTTGAAAAAGTGGATAAGTTGGCACATAAACCGCGTGAAAAAATAAATTTTCGTTAAAAAAATTTAAACGAACAGGCTGGATATAAGTAATAAAATGAATTTGATGCCCTTTTTGTGCCAATGCCTTTCCTAATTCGGTAGCCACAACTCCACTTCCACCAAAAGTTGGATAACAAACAATTCCTATTTTCATATTTTAAATTTAAGGTTATTTATAATACAACAAATAAGAAATCTATTTTGGTTTAAAATTGATGTTAAATAATTGTAAAGATTTTTTTTGCTTTCTTTCAAAATAATAAAACATGACAAATATAACACTATCGGGTTTAAAAAATTTTGGTTCTACTAAATTTTATACGAAAAATTATCGCAGGAAGCACGCGGATAACGCGGATTTTATGGATTAAAACGGATTTGTTTTTATAAAATTTCATCCATATAAATCTTAGTAGAACTCTTTTAATTTATCTTTTATTATCAAACCAAGCAATAATCCAAGCGGTGATAATACCAAAAGGTATGGCGGCAATTTTATTCATTATTACCCACACTAATACAAAAAATACAAAGCCAAAGAAACTTTCAGGCTGAATTTTATCCCAAAGAAATATGCCGATGCTTACCCAACAAGCAAAATAGGATAAATTGAGTACAATACCAATGATTTTTTCTTCTCTACTTTCTACATTATTTTCCATAATTTTTTTATTTTAAATTGAATGTTGCAAAGTTATGGTGTTGTTTTAAAATAAAAAAACGAAATTATTTTTTCTAATTTCTTTCTAATTTTGATAGATGTATCAAAGCAAATCATTGACTCTTTTTTTTAATTTTAGTGTATTTTGTTCGGTAAGATAACTAATCAAATTAGGATATTGAATATTTAACTCGTGCCATTCAGGCGTATGAGGAATGTATTGAAAAGGTTGTGAACTTACATTTTGTGGCACTCTTATCAAAACTCTTGCATTTGCCATAGGCATATTTTCTAAATTGATTGTGGTAGAAATAGCAAAAATTCGCTGAACTTGTTCGCCTCCGTACATCAAATAATTACCAATATCGAAAATAATTTGATGATAAAAATCATAATCGTTTGCTTTATTGATATTGATAGATACTAAATTATTCAAAAAATTATGTGCTTGACCATAATAAGTATGTCCTTCTTTGGCAATGATAATCACACTGCTATCGGGATAAATTTGTAGTGTATTTTTCAAAATAATACCACCTTCTGCTGTCAAATGAAACATCTCATACACACCTGAGATTTTTGAAAACAAACCTGTACGTTTGTCTTTGCTTTTTATTTTGATATTATTGTTATCTGCAATATAAGTTTCAAAATTATTATCATAAATATAGCCAATCTCTTGGATTTTTTGCTCCACAAATTCTAATACATTGATAATCATATCATCACCTACTTTTTCGCTATTATTAATAATTTTGCTCAAAGTAGTTGTCTTATAACTTTTTTCGTTGATAAGATTTTTTTGTAGATGACCTTCGTTTTTCCAAATTGCAGCTGCTTTTTGAATTTTATTGCGAATTTCTTGGTATTCTTCGTTATTCATTTTTTTATTTTTTTTGCAAAATTGTGGTTTATTTTTGAATAAAAAAAATAAAAACTATCCATAGAAACAAAAAAGAAATAAAAAATTGTAGTTTCGGTTTTTATTTTTGAGGGAATCATTGAATATTTGAGTTAAATTAGCATTGTATCAACAAGAATATAAATTAAATGTATTTTTACGCCCTCGCTTGTGTCCCACAAAAGCGAATATTGTAACAAACAAATCTTACACCAACGACGACTGCTTGTGGGACACAAACAGGGGCGAAAAAATATATTTTTGTCCTATTGAACGAAGTGAAGCATCTTATTGTTTTGTAAACCAACATCAAGATTTTTCGCTTCGCTCAGAAAGACAAAAACATTACATTTGTAGCACTACCAAAAATATATTTGATAATAATTTTAATAACAATTCCCAGAAAGGCAAATATTCCATTCTATACCTCTTTTATCATTGCCTCGTAAATCTGTACTTACATAATTCAAACAACTACAATCAAAATTTGTGTAAGCACAAGTAAGAAAGTTTATTTTAATGATGGTTGTCTGGTCATTATCCCAAAAAATAACAGCATAATTATAATAACTTTCATAGGTAAGAGAGCCTGTGGCTTGATTCATTTCTGTACCTGTCATAAAAGTAATATCTACGGTATATTTTTTAGACCAATTGTAATCATCTTGTTTATATTTGATAGTGCCTTGTTTTCGACACTTTGCATCTAAGCAATACATTGGTAAAAATAGCATTAGAAGTGATAAAATTATTTTTTTCATACATTTTAAATTGTTTTTTGTGAAAAGTGATGCAAAATTGAGCATATATTTTTGATAAAAAAAGAGAAACCAAAAATTCTAATTTCTTTCTAATTTCGCTTTGAAATCATTATTTTATGAATATCAGTAGAAAAAATCTTAAATTTTTGGTCAATAAAAAATGCAATAAAATTACCCGAAATCAGAAAGAAATTAGAAATTTAACTTTCGTTATTTTTTATATTGTTTTTTTTGTTGTTGTAAAAAAAACAAAAATTTGAAGTAGATAAAAAAATGGAAATTGTTTTAGAAAATAATGGTTTTTTTTTACATGTAAAAAATAAACTTTTTGAAGCAGGAAATGGCAATCAAAAACAAAGTTTTCACCCTGAAAAAATAGAGGCAATCAAAGTCGGAAAAGGTGGACAAATTACTACTGATGCTATTTTTTTGGCATTAGAACATACAATTGAAATTATTTTTATAGATTATTTTGGTAATCCAAAAGGTAGAATCTGGAATAATAAATTTGGTTCTATTGCTACTATTCGTAAAAAACAAGTTTTTTTTGCTCAAAGTAGTCAAGCAATGTTTTTAATAAGTGAATTTGTGATTAGAAAAATTCAAAACCAACATAGTTTTTTGGGACAAATTATTTATTCACAAATAGAAAATCCTGATAAAAAAATATTAGAAAAATTGAACCGAATGAAAGTAATTGAAAGGCAAATCAAACAAATGATTATTGATGATATTCCTCCTAATCCTGCAAGTTTGAGAGGTTGGGAAGGAACGGTGGCACGTATTTATTTTGAAACGCTTTCAATATTATTACCCAAAAAATATCAATTCGAAAACAGAAGCGGAAGGCACGCAAACGATATGTTTAATGCTACTTTGAATTATTTGTATGGTATTTTGTATGCTTTGGTAGAAGGTGCTTTGATTCAGGCAGGAATTGATCCTGCGGTTGGTATTTGGCACGCAGATGAGTATAACAAACCCGTTTTGACTTATGATTTTATAGAACCTTATCGAGTGTGGGCTGATGTGGTGTTGGTAAGATTATGTTTGGCTGATGCTTTGAGTGAAGATAGTTTTATTAAAAATCAAAAATCTATTTGGTTGTCAGGTAAAGGAAAACAAGTCGTGGTCAGAAGTATGCAGCAATATTTAGATGAAATTGTTTTACAAAATAAAATATATCGCTCAAGAAAACAACATCTAAAAATGGAAGCAAATTCATTGGCACAAAAAATTATGAAATTTGAATAAATAAATTTTAATATTACAAAAAAAAACAAAAACAAAAGATGTATCCAAAAATCATTTTATTTCTTTTGATTTCTATACTTATAAATCAAAAAATGTTAGCACAAAAAGCACAAAAAAAAGTTTATATTGATGACCTAAAACGTGTTGGTTGTATTTGTAAAGATGGAGAAGAACAAGACAATATAGGCGTAGGAGCATGCAGTGGGCATGGAGGCGTAATGTATTGGTTGTATGTGGAAGAACCTATTTATGGCATTTATGAACGTAATTTGCCCGCAATTCCTAATAATCAATTAGTCAGAATCACACCTGGGGAGTTAGCTGATTTGGTCAAAAGAGGTATGGAATTAGTGTTACCACATATTCCAAAAATCCCTGATAATGATAAAGAAAATAGAAGAAAAAAACAAAAAAAAGATGATAAAAATCAAGACGAAGAACAGGAATCGCAGGACGCAGAACAACAACCTAAAAAATCAAAAAATAAAAATGATTGCGATTGTGCCAATACTATTTCTACTTTATGGATTTATTTTATTATTGCTATTTCTCAAATTTTGATTTTTGTTTTGATGTATTTAGTCATTAAAAAAACGCTTAAAAATTCTTAAAAATATGTATTATTGGATAAGTTATGATATTGAAAACAATAGCACACGTACAAAATTAGCAAAAAATTTAGAAAAATTTGGTGCTATTCGAGTACAAAAATCAATTTTTATTGCCGATGCAACCTTAAAAACTTGGCAGGATATTTTGGATAGTTTGTCAAAAGTTGTATTAGATAAAAAAGCAATTGATAATATTATTTTGATAAGTTTAGAAGAACATCAATTACAATTATCGACTTGTTTAGGTAAAAATGAAGCCTTAGACAATCTAAAAAATCCACCAAAAATAATTTTTTTTTGAAAATATTTGGAAAATTCATTTTTTTGTTTTTACTTTGTAACATCTTAGTAGAAAGATACAAACGCCCT
>RDXZ01000137.1 GCA_004293265.1 Bacteroidota bacterium
AGCAGTTGCTTCACTTCGTTCAGCAAGACAAAAATATTATATTTACAACACCGCTAAATTTTTGTTTAATAATTTTCACTAAGTCCAAAGTCTAAAAAACATTGATTATCAATATATTTACATTAATATACAAAAATTTTATACTAACTATTATTATTTTCCTTCCAATTTCTCCATTTTTCCAATACATTATTAAAATCTTCTGGCAATTCGCTTTCAAATTGAATCCAATTTTGTTTCGTTGGGTGCTTAAAACCCAATGATTTGGCGTGTAAAGCTTGTCTTGGAATAATTTTAAAACAATTTTCGATAAATTGTTGGTATTTATGATGTTTGGCTTGCCTCAAAATCTTATCACCACCATAACTCGCATCACTAAAAAGTGGATGTCCAATATATTTAAAATGGGCGCGAATTTGATGTGTTCTACCTGTTTCCAAATTACATTTTACCAAACTCACATAATCAAAATTTTCCAAAACTTCATAATGCGTTATGGCTCTTTTGCCTGTATCTCCTTCGGGATAAGCACTGACAATGCGTCTATCTTTCAAACTTCTGCCCAAATTGACATCAATCGTACCTTTTAAATTTTTTGGAACGCCCCAAATCAATGCGTAATAAGTGCGTTCTATGGTGTGGTCAAAAAATTGTTTTGCTAAATAAGTCATCGAAAAATCAGTTTTTGCAATCACTAAAAGCCCAGAAGTATCTTTATCTATTCGATGCACCAAGCCAACTCGTCCATCAGAATTTTCGGGTAAAGATTGAAAATGATATAACAAAGCGTTGATAAGTGTTCCGTCCCAATTTCCGTGTGCAGGATGCACGACCATTCCTGCATTTTTATTGACTATCAATAATTCTTCATCTTCATAAAAAATATTTAAAGGAATATTTTGAGCAATAATTTCGGTATTAAAGGCAGGTTTGGGCAAAGAAACTATGATTTCATCAAAGGGTTTGACTTTATAAGCAGCTTTCGAACTTTTTTGATTGACAACAATTGCACCTGCATCAATGCCATTTTGCATACGATTTCGGCTTGTGTTCGGAACTTTATGCAATAAATATTTATCTAATCGCATCGGAATTTGTCCTTTATCGACAGTAAATCTATATCTTTCAAAAAGTGGTATTAATTCATCTTCTTGTAAATCTTCCACTAAAATATGCTCATTTTGTTCTATTTCTTCCATTGATTTATATCTTTTTTTTAAAACACTTGTTTTATTAGATTACATTTTCCACATTACTCTTATGCCAAAAGTTCGCGCAGGTGCAGGAAGCGGATACAAATCTACTTTGTAGGCGGCAATATGCGAAAATTTTTCATTCGTCAAATCACGGACATAGAATTGAAAATCAAGGTTTTTAATTGCATTTTTCCACCATAAAGTTACATCAATCAAAGTAATATTATCAAGTTTTCTCACTCCATTATCTCCTTGAAATTCCATAGGACCATAATAATATCTTTGACTAAAAAAAGAAACATTAGTCGTCAAAAAAACTTGTCTGTGTAAGCGTATATGTGTGTGTAAAGTAATTTTATGTGGCGAAATGCCTTGATTACTGTTTCTGATATTCTCAACTCTTGATACGGTACTATTGGCTTGCGGTCTATAAAACGAATATTGTATAAAAGATTGCAAAAATTTAGAAGTATAATTTAATTGAAATTCTGCCCCAAAACTATTGCTTTCTCCTTCATTCGAATAGCCACCCACTACGGAAGCAGTATAAGAATAAACGATGCTATTTGAAATATTTTGCAAGAAAAAATTAGCAGTGATATTGAATTTGGTATTAATTTTATACCCTAATTCTATTTCAGCATATCTAATATTTTCGGGGCGAATAGGACTGGTGGCTAATTGTAAATTACTTACTATCGGAGTTTTAAACGCCTCAGAATATAAGGCTTTGTAATGAAATTTTTTGAATGCCTTAGTAAATGCTAAACGTGGCACAAACGCCTCGCCCGCAAAAGAATGTTTATCATATCTTGCACCTCCCACAATATTTACGTATTTTGATTCAAAAGAAATCTCGGCAAACGCACCTATATTGTCAATATTTAGTTCTTTTTTACCTGTAAAAAAAGTAACCGTATCAGATTTAAAATCAACATTCAAATTATAATACTCAAAACCACCAGAAACTTGTAAATTTTGTTTCCAATCATATTTGATACGAGTTAGGGTTTGAGCGCGTCTGATAATCATAGCATAATATTCTTGTCCGCCTCCATAAATATTCCAAGGCTCTTGAGTTTTCAAAGATACCTCAGGAATAATGGTTAGTTTTGGGTTGATTTTCCAAGTATAATCCGCCATTATATATGCTCCTGTAAAATCATTATAACTATCAAAAGCATAAATATCTAAAGTTCTTTTGATTTTATATTCATCATAAATTGCTTTCAATCTTAGATTTTTGTATTGCAAACCAAGATTAAAAAATTTATTATATACATTAGAACTATCTCCATAATTTGCTTTTCCACGTTGAAATTCAACAATTCGATTGCTAATTTTGCTATCTTGCAAAGCAGTATGGAGTTGGATTGAAAAATTATTATTGATTTTTTTGGTAATGCTAAATTCGGTTAGTTGTCTTAAAGTTCGCCCTTCTGAATTATCATAACTAATCCTGCTTTCGATTCTATCTTTCTCTTGACCGCTTTTTGTGATAATATTAATCACAGACAAACCCGCCAAACCGCCATATAAAGATGAGCCTGGACCTCTAATGATTTCAATTTTTTTGATGGCTGTAATCGAAAAACGACTACCAATACTCACACTACCATAGTTCAATTCGTTCATCTGAATACCATCAATCATATATAAAATTTTGGCTTCTCCGCCCCAATTTCCACGTATAGAAAGCCCATATACATTGCCAATATCAAAATTGACCTCAAAACCCGGTACAAATCTAAATATTTCTATAAAATCTGTAATTCCCCATTGTGTCAATTGTTCGTCTGTGATAATGGTAATAGCGGCTGGGGCTTCTCTGACAATAAAATTAGTCTGTCCTGCGATTTGTGTAGAAGTTTCGTCATCTTCTTTCAAAGGCATATTCAACAAGTCTGTTGCTTTGGGTTGATAATATTTTAGAGTATCGTTTTGTGCTTGTATAAAATTCGCACAAAAAAATAAATAAAATAAGGATAAAATAATGGATAAAATAACATAATTTTTTTTCATAGTTTTTTGTTGATAGAATTTAGTATAATTTTTCAAAATATTACTTTCATCTTATTTATCAAAAACAATTATTCAAATAAATAAAAATTTTATCTATTTTTAATTTCAAAATTATTTCTCAACGCAAATATATTATTTTTTTTGAAACTTTACAACAAAAAAAATAAAAAATTAATCTTCTAAGGCATTGCTAATAAAAGTACCTTTTGTAAAAAGCCAAAATATAAAAAATATAATTCCCCAAACTAAATAAACACTATAAAAATCTTCTGTTTTTTTAAATTTTGTTTCAATAATTTTTGATTTTTCTAAGTCATCAATTTGCTTAAAAATTTCACTCAAAGTTTGATTGTCCACACTTCTAAAAAATTTACCTTCACTTTTTTGTGCGATTTGCCTCAAAGTAGTTTCATTGGCAGTATTTCTCACCGTAGTTCGATTGCCTTTTTCATCTTTGACAACAATATCGCCCTCACTTCCGACCAGAATCGGATAAATTTTGATGCCGTTGTAAACTGCTAATTGTGTGGCAGTGATGGGGTCTAAATTTCCTGCAGTATTGTCGCCATCACTAATCAAAATCACTACTTTACTTTTTGCATTTGATTCTTTTAGGCGATTAGTAGCCACGCCAATTGCCGCCCCGATTGCTGTTTCGGGTTGTGGCACCATACCCACCTGTACTTCTTGCGACAAGTAATTTTCCAACAAACTATAATCTGTGGTCAGTGGTGAAAGTGAAAAGGCTTCCCCTGAAAAAACGACTAAACCAATTCTATCATATTTTCTACCTTTGATAAATTCGATGGCTACTTTTTTAGCCGCATCTAATCTATTCGGTGAAAAATCTTCTAATAACATTGACTCCGAAACGTCCATAGCCAACAAAATATCAATGCCTTCTGTCATTTGTCTTACTTGTACTTTTGTTTGTTGTGGGCGTGCCAAAGCAATAATCAAACATATCAAACAAAAAATCAAAGCTACATAAGGTATAAATCTGAGCCAAATAATAGGTCGCCAAGAGGGATAAGTAGTAGTAAGATTAAATAAAATTTTTGCTCGTATAGGAATATTTCCAATCCTTCTGATAATAAAAATAAAAGGAATGGCTAATAAAATATACAAATAATAAATATTTTCCCACTCAAAATTCATCAAAGTTTGAGGAAAAAACCAAGCCAACGAAAACCAAGCCCAAGGATTGTTTGTTACAGATTCAAACATTTTGATAATAGAAATTATTTTTTTACAAATATAAACAAAAAAAATACAAACAATAGCCCAAAATATTTTTTTTTGACTATTTTTTGTATTTTTTTATAAACTAATAGCGAATTTTTTTTGACGCTAAGAAAAATTATATTACTTAATTTTCATCTTTAAAAATGAATTTTTAATCATTATTATTGATACCTAAGTAAGAAACAACGTAATACATCAAAGTTGCCAAAGAACCCAAAGCCGCAATTACATAAGTCAAAGCTGCTGTATTCAAGGCATCTTTTGCCATAGCATTTTCTTCTCTGGTAACAATTCCTCTATCGGTCATCCAAACTAATGCCCTTTTGCTTGCGTCAAATTCAACGGGTAAGGTAATAAAACTAAACAAAGTAATAATTCCATGTGCCGCAATGACAATCAACAAAACCGTTGTAATAGGAATAAAAGAAAGGAAAAAGTATCCTCCAAAAAATACTACAATAAACAAAATATTCAAAAACCAACCACTTATATTTTGTAAAGGCACCATCATCGAGCGAAACTCCAACATTGCGTAAGCCGTTGCGTGTTGCACTGCGTGTCCACATTCGTGAGCCGCCACCGCCGCAGAAGCCGCAGAGTTACCATAAAATACTTCAGCACTAAGATTAATAGTTTTATCAGCAGGGTTGTAATGGTCAGTCAAATGTCCTTCTACACACGTGATTTGTACGTCATTAATGCGGTGGTCTTGTAACATCATTGCCGCAATTTCTGCTCCTGTTAAATTTGACCTCAATCCAATTTGAGCGTATTTTTTAAATTTTGAATTTAGTCTCCAATGAACAATCAAACTTGCAATCATTGTAACACCAAAAATTACCCAAAGCATCATAGTTTTATTTTGATTTTTATGTTAATAGATATTTTCCCTTTATAACGTTAGTTTTTACTAAAAAGTTCCATAAACGATTGTAAAAAAAGCAAAAATAATGAAAGCAAAAAAAATAATTATGAATAACTTTTGTGTTGATACTTATATTTTTTAAAAAAAATATCCAATAAAATATAATTTTTTTAGTCATTATTTCGTTTTGGTTTTTATACATTTAAAAAAAGAATTAGTATGAAAAAAATTATTTATGGTGTTTTATTTTTAGCGAGTTTTGCGTTGTTTTCTTCGACCAAAAAACCACTCACTTCTATTAGTTTAGAAGAATTAAGAGAAAAATTATGGCTACAAAACACTTGCACTTGGTACGAAAGTGAAGAAAAAAATGGTAAACAAGAAATTATATTTGATCTTGTAGATAAAATGAACTACAGTTACAAAAATACCCCAGCCAATCAATGTAAAACAATCACTTCCGTTGCGTTTCGATATATGTACTCAATGGCAACCATTACAGAAAGTGAAACTTGGTACAACCCCAAAACTTATTTTTCAGACGGAAGTTTTAGTCAAAAATTCAAAGAAATTTTTGGTGTGGACCCTATTGATAAAGTAATTGTTGATGCGAATGGAAGCAAAGACAAAGGTTTTAGATTTTTTAATAACAAAGCCATCGAAACGATTTTTAACAAATTATATGTCAAACCAACCACAGAACTTCAAGGCGTAGCCTATCAAAAAATTTATGATATTAGCCTAAAAGAATATATGGCTGATATGACAGATGTGATTGCGTCTATTTTGAAAGATAAAAAACAATTTCAAAAAATTGCCAAAGAATATTTGGAAAGAGTAAAAAAAGATAAAAAATTTAACGGAATCGATGCTACTAATAAATACAGAGAAAAATATTTTTCACAACTTTTTTTCAAATGTAAAAACTATAATGGTGCTGATGCTATCAATCGTTTGTTAGGAATTATGCTCAGGAGAGAATCTGACGGCACGTTAAAAGTGATGTTAAATTCATTGAAAACTGTTTTAAATGATTATGACAAACAAACTTTTGAAAAATATAAAAATATTTTTTAGATTTGGTACTAAATATCAAAACTCTTTTTAATTTTTTTGCTATTGCTTGTGATGACACAAGCAATAGCAATCATAAAAATAAGGTAATGCTGTTAATGTAATGCTTTGTCCTGCTGAACGAAGTGAAGCAACTGCTTGTTAAAGGCGTTTTGTGAATGAAATCGCATATTTTTCGCTTCGCTCAAAAAGACAAAGACATTACATTTATAGCACTACCAAAAATAATTAGAATAAAAAAAATGAAAACAGAAAATAATATTTTGTTATCTTCTTTAAAAAAAGGAGAAAAAGGAATTATCGTTGGTTTTGATGATGATATTATTGCTTTAAAATTATTGGAAATGGGCTGTTTGCCACAAATGGAATTTAGTTTATCTACCTTTGCACCTTTTGGTTGTCCGATTTGTATTGATATTGAAAACACACAAATTGCGATTGGTTTATCAGAAGCCAATCATATTTTAGTTCAAAAAATTGAGTAATTTTTTTGTGCAGTTGTGAATATTTGCATCAATTAAAAAATAATTGGCATAGACATTTGTTGTCTAACTACCACACCTTTTACTTTGGCAGGAATCCATTTTATTTTTATTTTTTTCATGACATTCAATACTTCTTTTTCGTAATCCTGAGTGAGATTTATGTTTCTTGTAATTTTAAAATCTGACGCAGTACCATCTGTATTGACAATAAATTGAATAAATATTTTTCCTTCATATTTATTTTTGGGTTGCACAAAAATCTTATTAAACTCTTCATAAAATTTATCTAAACCACCTTCTACACTCACAAAACGATTGTTTTCGTCTGTTTGTGTGATGTTTTTGCCTGCTAATAACCAAGATAAACTAATAATCAACATAAAACTTGCGATGAGTTTTTGCCAAAAATAAAAATGAAAATGCGTGTTTTTCATCATCAATAATCTTTTTTTGACATCAGATTGATTAAAAGAATGAGCAAATGGAATTTGTATTTTTTGAGTTAGATTTTTTAATAACAAACGTCCATAATTTTGTGGTGTTGTTTCGCGTAAAACTCCCACATCGGCGATATATTCGTGTTGCAAACGCAAGGCTTTTGTGTATAGATAAACAAAAGGATTGAACCAAAAAAATATTTTTACCACTTCTAATACCAACACATCAATCGTATGTTTGTCCCAAATATGTCTTTGTTCGTGATACAAAACCAAATCTTGTTCTTCTTCTGTTAAGTTTTGTTTATTGTTCCAAAATATATAATGAAAAAAAGAGAAAGTTTCCCAATTTCCTTCTGTATTGATAAGTATATAACCTCTTTTATGAATTTGTGGTAAATGTGCGATTTTTTGAAATATCAAATATAAATGAAAAATAAATCTTATCAACAACAAAGCCGTAATTATCCAATAAATATAGAAAAAAATATTCTCCCAAGAAAAATAAATTTGAGCTAATTTTTCTGTATTTTTTGTACCAATAACTAAATTAGGCAAAGACTGAAAAGACAAAGGAGAATACCAAGCCGAAAATTCCCAAGTTGGTAATAAAATAGAAAACAAAACACTTCCCAAAAGAAAAAACCTATTGCGTCCAAAAGACTTATCTTGGGCTAAAAAAAAATGATAAAAACCATATAAAATTCCTAAACTGATGAATGTTTCCATAAAATATTATCAAAAAAAAAAAATTTGTAATAACATATAGGCACAAAGATAAAAAAAATTTATACTATTTTTATTATTTCTCAAAAAAAAATTTTTAACGCAATTTATCTCTTACTTCCATCAAAGCAAAACCTAACAAATTTGTACCTTTCCAAAGCGAAGGCTGATAAATTTCTGGTCTGTTTACGCCCATTCCGATTCCCCAAATTTTATCATAAGGGCTTGCCTCAACGATTATTTTATTTTCTGTGCTTAATAAAAAATCTTTCAACGGTTGATGTTGTGAAAATTTATGAAAATTACCTTCGGCTACAATTTCTGAACAATGTTTTTGCCAAACATCAAGTTCAAAATTTCGGACTTGTCGCCCTAATTTTTGGACAATAGCTGAGGTTTCTGCTTCTATAATTTTCTCAAAAAATTCAGTATCTTCAAACAAAAGTGCTTTTTTTGCCATCATCCAATGTTCCGCAGTCTGATACACAATGCCGTCGACCACAAAAGGATTTTCAGTCCACCATTGACTAAAACATTTTTCTGTGATAATACCATTTACATTGGGTTGGTGCGCCCAAAAAAATAAATAAGAATGATTTTCTTGTTTTTCGAGGCTTTTTAAGAGCCATTCGAGGTTATATTTTTGCATTGTTTAAGTTTTTTTTATTGGTAAAATGATTGAAAAAGTACTTCCTTCTCCTTTTATGCTTTTGACTTTGATGTCGCCTTCTAATAATTTGATGTACTTTTTACAAATAGATAATCCAATTCCTGTGCCTTCGTGTGTACGTTTGTGTCCTGAGCTTTCTTGCTCAAAAGGGTCATAAATTTTGTTTAAATATTTTTCAGAAATACCAATTCCTGTATCTTCCACATCAATCACGATTTTATTATCAACAATATTTGTTCTGACAATAATAGTTCCTTTTTCTGTAAATTTGATAGCGTTTCCAATAATATTATGAAAAATTTGTGTGAGCATACTTTCGTCAGCCCAACAAAACAAAGCATCTGCAATGGCTTTATATTCCATTTTTAAATTTTTATTGTGTGCCGTTATTTGTAAAGGCGGCAATAATTGGTCTAATAAATTAGTAATTGATATTTTTTGCAAACTATTGGCAGTTCCTTCTGCTTCCAACCTTGACAAAGCCAAAATATCTTCGATGGTTTTGAGCAATCTCCAACCACTTTGAATTTGCATATTCAACAAACTTTTTACCTCTTCGATATCTTCTTCGTTTCTCATCACTTGTGCCAATCCTAAAATTCCATTCAAAGGTGTTCTGATTTCGTGGGACATATTGGCTAAAAAACTTGTTTTCAAGCGATTCATTTCCTCTGCTTTGCGTTTGGCATCTTCTAATTCTCGTTGTTTTTCTTTGAGAATGGTAATATCATCTTGTAAAGAAATAAAACGAGTTAGATTATTATCTGCATCAAAAATAGGTTCAATATTTAGTCTTACCCAATATGGTTTTCCTGATTTTGAATAATTTAAAATTTCGCCTTGAGCAGTTCTTTTTTGGTTGAGATTTTCTCTGATATAAGCAATCATTTCTTGGCTTGTTTGTTCTCCTTGTAAAAAATTAGGATTTTTTCCAAGCACTTCTTCCAATGAATACTCTGTTAGTTTCAAAAAAGCATCATTGACCCAAATAATTTTTTTATTTGCATCGGTAATTACCGCTAAGTTACTCGTTTTTTCAGTTACCATCGCCAATTCTGCTATTTTTTGGTTCTTTTTTTCACTTTCCGTAATATCCAACAAAGATACATTGACCGCATAAAAGGCTTCATAGTTATCATATACGGGAAATAAAATAACTTTCCATATATATTCTATTTGGTGTTTGTTTGGAAAATGATAAATAAATTGATGCGTTTGTCCTTTTTTTGTTTGCTCAAAACTATACTGAAATATTTTTTTTTGAGATTCTTTGATATAATCTGTTAATTTATAATTATTTTCTAATTTTTTATGAAATAATTTTTCAAATAAAACGGCTGTACTTTTATTAAAACCAATGGCTTTGCCTTCTTCGTTCAATAAAAAATTAGGGTGAATACTGCTATCATACATCCATTTTAATTTTTGGTCTGCTTCTCTAAATTTTTTAAACAAATCAGCCAAATTATCGTTCATTTTTTTTATTTTTTGGCTGCTGATGTATAGTATGCGTATGATTTCATCATATAATTCTTTGGCGACTTCCAATTCATATTTTTGCCAAAGAATAGATTTGCTACTAATTTTTTCAGTCCATATAAAATCTTTATTTTCTTTATCTTCTTCTATTAAATGAGCATTTATTGTGATTGATTTTCTAAACCAAATTAAGTATTCTTTTTGAGTTCTTGATATTTCTATTGCCATCAAACCTTCGTTTTGCGCTACATAAGGAGTCATAAAAGGAAAAAATGTTGAAATATTATCAATAGCAAGGATACTTTTAGTAACTTGTTTGCTCAACTCATTGGTAAGTTGTTCTAAAACCTCAATAGGCAAATTATTATTAATAACTTCCCATTTTTTTTCATAAAAAAAAGCAAGACTATCTGCATTAAATAAATCTAAACTCTTGTTTTCATCATAAAATAAGGCTTGTTTTATATCAAAATTATCTAATAAATTTTGTTTTATACCATTTAAAGTGATTTCTTTTTTGGCAAACTCTTGTTTTTGGTAAGTATTTTCAAGGTGTGTAAGCGTGTCTTCAAAAGATTGCACAATAATTTCAATCATTTTTCGAATTTCTGTTCCTACATATTTTCTTTCTTCTGAATGATGACATGTAAAACTTCCCCATAGATTTCCTGCTACATAAATATTAATTCTTAAAAAAGAGATTACCCCTAAATAATTTAATAAATCTATTACTTTTTTATCTGTTTTTACCAAAATTGTTTTAGAAATATCACAATAAAAATCATCATGGATTCCAAATAAAGCCACCCCTTCATCGTGTATATTTTCTATCAACCGCACTTTATTTTGTTCTAATGTTTTGATGGTATTTTTGTATTCATCGTCTAATACAAAAGTTTCGTGCAAAAAAGATTTTATTTCATTATTTTTTCTTGCCTCCGCAACAATTTCTCGCCTCGAATCATCAATACATTTAGATAAAAAAACTCTATCATACTGCAACCATTTTTGAATATCTTTGACAGCATTTGTATATAAATCTTCTAAGTTTTGACTATTTTTCAATGATTTTATGATTTTACTTGTCATATCAAATGCCTTAATTTTAAAGTTAAGCATCGTAGAATATTCCAATTCAAAAATATAATATTGTTTTTTGGCTGACACTCGAGTTGAAATATGAACAGATCCTTTGGGCAAAGTCCAAGTAACTTCTTCATAATCCACTAAGACAGGATAAATATCGTTAGAAAATAGATTAAAATAATTAGGTATGAATTTTTTGATATTTTGACCAAGTATATTTTCTTTTTCTTCGAACAAATATAGTTTGATATTTTCACTTACATAGTCAATAGTACCACTTTCCGCTTGGACTATCAGAATGGCACCGAAAGATTGAATATGTATTTGATGTTTGTACATTTGTTTTGTTTTTGTTTTGTGATAAACACAGCTTATATTGATGTTGCAAAGGTATTACTTTATTTTATGGAGAATATATGTATATCGATAAAGCCAACAAAATTATCGATAAATGTTATGAAATAATCGATAAAAAAATAATATTTAGTTATACGTTATGTTCAATTTTTTGTTTTGTTTTTTTTGGTTTTTTTTTTGATATATATTTATTAGGAAAAGAAATTAAATAATCTGATATTTTATACCAACAAAAGTAGTGTAACAGAACTTTGTTCACAATGTAATAACGAAATTCGTTATTGATAGA
>RDXZ01000015.1 GCA_004293265.1 Bacteroidota bacterium
GCTTATAGGTAGAAACTCCTCAAGATATTCTGCTATTTCCATATTGTTAAATTTTTTTGCAAAGATAATATTTTTTTCAAGTAAAATCACTTAGAACCTTTTTTTTTGGGATTGATAAAAAATTAAAATTAAAAAAAATTGATATTTTCAAATGAGATGTATAATTTTGCACGCTTATTTACGTTTTAAAAATTGCAAAAATATAATATTGTCCCAAATATTCCAAATATTTCTTGCGAACAATTTTATTTATTTTATCGTTTTTATCATTGAAACATTTTAACAATTTAATACAATTCAAAAAAACTATGACAATAAAATCGTATTTTTTTATTTGCTTTATGCTTTTTTTTATTTTTTCTTGCCAAGAAACCACCAAAAATAAAGAAGAAACAAAAGAAAATATCAACAAAAAAGAATTAAAACCAGAAGACTACCAAACTTCTATCGAAAATGCGTTGAGCGTCCCCGAAAAAGTCGATATTTTACGATTAGGACAAAAAAATCTCAAATCTTTTCCCGCCGAATTAGCTAAATGTAAAAATTTAAAATCTTTATATTTAGGTTATAATCCCGAAATCGATTACGAAAAAGCGTTTGATGTAATTGTTCAATTTGAAAATTTGGAAGAGTTACAACTCACAGGCAATCATTTAAAAAAATTACCAAAAAAAATTACTGCACTCAAAAAATTAAAAGCCCTTTGGATTGATGCCAATAATAAACTCAATTGGGAAGAGGTTTTTACCATTTTAAAAGATTTACCAAATTTACAAGAAATTTTTGTCGGTGATAATGATATTAAAAAACTACCTGACAACATTGCAGATTTGCCCGCTTTAGAAATTTTAAATTTGGAAAGAAATGAACTGCTAACCTTGCCAAAAAGTTTAGAAAAATCATTAAAATTACAATCTATCAATCTCTCAGGAAATCTAAATATCAAGTTAATTGATTTATTTCAAACTTTATCGCAATATAAAAATTTACAAGTTTTACAAATTTCTGAAAACGCGATGAGTATTTTGCCTGAAGAAATTATCGCTTTGCAAAATTTAGAAATCCTTTGGATAAACAATAATCGTTTAAAAAGTTTACCAAATTCACTTACAAAATTACCAAAATTAAAAAATTTGTATATTTTTAACAACGATTTGGATTCTGTTTATGTTGAAAACTTCAAAAAACAACTGCCTAAAACAGAGGTTGTAAGCAAAGGCGGTATGAAATAATGCAAAAAATATATTTATCACCTCCACATCTTACAGGCGAAGAAGGAAAATATTTTGAAGAAGTTTTGGCAAGTGGTTGGATTGCTCCAATGGGTACGTTTATTGATGAATTTGAAAATCAAATCTCGCAAAAAATTGGAGCAAAACACACCTTAGCGACTAATTCTGGCACATCAGCCTTGCATTTGGCTTTGTGTTGTGCTGATATTCGAGCAGGAGATTATGTATTGGTTTCGAGTTTTAGTTTTGTGGCTTCTGCCAATCCAATTTTATATCAAAATGCGATTCCGATTTTTGTGGATAGTGATGAAAAAAGTTGGAACATTTGTCCAATTTCTCTCGAAAAAGCGTTGATAAATTGTCAACAAAAACAAATTTTTCCTAAGGCACTCGTTCTCACGCACCTATACGGGCAGGCGGCAGATATGGACGCAGTGATGAAAATTGTAGAAAAATATAATTTGATTTTAATAGAAGATGCCGCAGAATCTTTGGGTTGTACTTGGGACAATCAATTTGTGGGAACTTTTGGAAAATATGGTTTTTTTTCTTTCAATGGTAATAAAATTATTACGACTTCGGCAGGCGGAATGTTGGTTTTGCCTAACGAAAATCAGCGAAAAAAAGCACTTTTTTTAGCCACACAAGCCAAAGATGACGCACCACATTATCAACATAGTGAAATAGGTTATAACTATAGAATGAGCAATGTTTTGGCGGCAATGGGAGTTGCACAGATGAAATTTTTAGATAAAAAAATTCAAAAAAAGAAAGAAATTTTTAATTTTTATCAACAAAATTTATCTAAAAATATTGTTTTTATGCCTGAATTAGAAAAAAGCAAGGGCAATCGTTGGCTTACTTGTGTTTTATTTCAAAATTTTGAACAAAGAGAAAAAATAAGACAAGTTTTAAACCAACACAATATCGAATCTCGCCCACTTTGGAAACCTTTGCATTTGCAACCTTTGTTCTCAAAAAATTTATATTTTGGAGAAAATATTTCCGAAAAATTATTTGAAAAAGGACTTTGTTTGCCTTCTGGAACACAAATTAACTACCACGAATTAGAAATAATTATTCAACTCATCAATCAAAATTGTTGAATTAAAATTATTTTTTTTTTATCATAAATTTTGGTTTTAAAATTTAACTAAACTTATAGTTACTATAAAATTTTCGTATATTAATTAAAATGGCAAAATGTTCGATTTTTTTATCGTTTTTATCCCGAACTCACGTTAAAAATCTTACTTTATCAAAACTTTGATTTTTTTGATTCTTTTAAGATTTCTACAGAAAAATAGTTATCTTTGCATATCGAAATAAAAATCAAAAATAATTTAATCTTTATAAAAAAATGGCATATCAATATTTAACAGCCGAAAATTTGCATCATTTTATTACTACTGCTTTGGCAGAAGATATTGGAGAAGGTGATTTTTCTACGCTTTCCTCTGTGCCTGCTGAGGCGGTTTCTACGGCAAAACTTTTGATAAAAGATGATGGAATTTTGGCAGGAGTAGAATTAGCCGAAAAAATTTTTAAACACCTCGAACCTAATTGCACTTTTGAAATCTATAAAAAAGATGGAGAAAAAATTAAAAAAGGAGAGGAAGCTTTTCGGGTACACGCACACGCACAAGTGTTGTTGCAGGGAGAAAGATTGGTTCTAAATTGTATGCAAAGAATGAGTGCCATTGCCACAAAAACAAATCATTTTACACAACTTATTCAACACACAAAAGCACGTCTGTTGGATACTCGAAAAACAACTCCTAATTTTAGAATGATAGAAAAATGGGCAGTTTTGATTGGTGGTGGCACAAATCATCGATTTGGTTTGTTTGATATGGTAATGTTGAAAGATAATCACATCGATTATGCAGGGGGTATCACAAAAGCAGTCCAAAATACACAAAAATATTTAGCAAGTATCAATAAAAAACTAAGAATTGAAGTTGAAACCAGAAATATTGAAGAAGTAAAAGAAGCATTACTTGTGGGCGGAGTTGATGTGATTATGCTCGATAATATGACAATCGCACAAATGACAGAAGCCGTAAAAATCATAGGTAATCAAGCACAAACCGAAGCATCAGGTGGTATCAATGAGCAAACTATTGTCCCAATTGCAGAAACAGGTGTAGATTTTATTTCAGTAGGTGCTTTGACACACGCCGTAAAAAGTTTGGATTTGAGTTTGAAAGCAGTAGTATAAAAAAAATAAAAACATCAATTTTATCATTTTTGGTAAAATTGATGTTTGTTCAAAGAAAAAATTGTTTTTATTTTCTCAAAGCCTCCCACAAAATCTGTGCAGGGTGCAACGCTTTTCTTTTTGTACCATCAAAAATTTGATGACGACAACTTGTAGTTATTTATACTTGGAATAACTAGTGAAATCTTACGACTAACTGAGGTGTTTTTTATTATTTTTTTTGAATTTTTTCAATTATTTCTTTATAAATTGTATGTAGTTCAGTAATTTGTTCTCTATACATTTTATGAATTTCTATAATCCTATTTTCGTATATTTCTTTGATTTCTCTACTGTGATTTTCATTGATATGATTAATATTTGCGACACTGCTATCATAAAAGCTACTACTTTCTATATTTCCAAATAATTTTTGTTCGTCAAATTCAGTTATTTTCTCAGGCGTTACATTCAATAAATTAGCAATTTTTTGTAATTTTTCAGTCGTTATCTTAACATCTCCTTTTTCCAAGGCACTATATTGTTGTTGTGAAATACCTAATTTATCAGCCATATATGTTTGCTTGATATTGGCTAATTCACGTATTTTGCGTATTCTATTCGCTAATTTTTGTTGATATTCCATATTGTTTTGTAATTTACAGGTTTTTTACACTAATTTACAGGTAAAATTATTTGACTTTTTTGAGAAATCCAAGTAATTTTGTAAAAATTTTAAAAAATAATAATAACTTTAATGTAAAAATGAAAATAAATATACTTATTTTGTTTCTAATACTCCTATTAAGTTGTAAAAAAGATGAGCCTTTTATGGATTATCGTCAAGATGTTAATTCTTCAAAAATACTTGATGATACATTTGTTGTTGGAGGTAGGTTGACTATTAACTCTAATAATTCAAGAATTTTAAGAACAATAACCTTACCACCAAAAACAAAGTACTGGGTTTTTTGGTTTGGTGTAAGTCAAGAAGCAAAACAAAAATATTTACAAACCGTCAATAATATACCTGAAAAAGCAAGAGCCATAACTACAGAACCTGTTATAGCTTTAGGTTTAAATATTATACAAAGTATAATATTATCTGCAAATAGTGGTAGTGATAATATAGATTCTTATTTTGCTTCAAGTGCATCAAACGCTCAAAATTTTTTAAATGGTAACAACTGGTCTTACTACCCATTTTTTAATGGTGAACAGATGGTTAACACCTATAGAGTAGTAAGAATTGAGGACACTCCATTAGATAATAATCGAAGGTTATATATGACTTTTCAAAACTATAAAGATTTTAGGGATATGGATGTTCAGTTAAAAATATGGGCTTTTACCGAAAAATAACCATTTTAAACAAAAATAAATAAATTTGAGTTTATTGTATTAAGAAATTAACTCTTAAATTGTTTTAAAACTATGAAGAAAATATTTTTTTTTATTTCGCTACTGTCTTTTTTCTCTTGTGGTGGTAGTTCTGATTATAAACAAAGAGAATTAGACTTGAAGGAAAGAGAGTTGAAGTTAAAGGAAAAGGAATTAGGAGAGAAAAAAGAAATTGTCAAAGAAAATACACCCAACACTGTGTCAAAATCTATACCTAATTCACCTATGAATACCAAAATGCAATGGGTAAGTAAAAATTTTTATGGCAATGGGCATGATGAGTATTTATTCATGGTCATAACACCTAATACGGATGCTTTTCCTGAGTACATTTATTATTCCACAAACCAAAACAAATATATAAGACTTAACAATATTGGGAGACCAGCAAACTCGAGAAATAGTGATTATCCAAATGCTTCAGATATACAAGGAGTAGAATTCCCTGATGGTACTTCTTATGTCATATATAGATTCAATAATGGAAGTTTAATTTCAGTTGGCAACGATAATTCTCGTCAAAACTTTCAACAATATTAGTTTTACTATTATTTTTATTCTTACAAATAACTATTTTAGTAGGGGGGCTGAAAAATAAACATTTTAAACAAAAACAAAAAAATAAATCTATGAATAAAATACTCTTGTATATTTTGGGATTAAGCTTTTGCTTAATCAGTTGTAATGATGAAAACCAAGAAGATCTTTCTTTGAAAGAAAGAGAATTAAAATTAAGGGAACAAGAAATTGAATCAAAAAGAGAAAATAAAAATATAAAAGAAGATTCGAATAATAAACAGGCTGATAAATATAACGAACAACCAAATATAGATTTATCAGAACCTGAAACGCCGCCAAAAGGTTTCAACCGAAGGTATGTGAGTAAAAATTATTATGGTAATGGACATAATGAATACCTTTTTATTGATGATAGGTTTCTTGGCAAGGAGATTTTTCAATATTATTACTACTCAACTAATACCAAACAATATATTCCACTAAACGCAGAATATATACTTGTTGCACAATTAGGACAATGGAAGCACAAAGCAGATTATGCTTACAAAGTTACTTTTAATAATGGTAGTAGTTATATAATATTTCATCTTTTTGATGGAAATATCGTATCTTTAGACAAACAAAACTATAAAGAACAAAAATATTTTCTTCAATAATCTTTCCTATTTTACCGTTGGTTATGTCCTCACAAGCAACTATTTTGCCTGTGAAACACAGGAAAGGCACAAAGTTGTTACTCATAAAATCAACTTTCCAAAAGTTTTGAACTTTTGGAAAGTTTTGTCAAAACTATTTCCTCAAAGCCTCCCACAAAATCTGTGCAGGGTGCAACGCTTTTCTTTTTGTACCATCAAAAATTTGATGACGACAACTTGTGCCTGCCGCCGCGATTGTTATTTTTTCGTCTGTTTTTCGAATCGCAGGAAACAAAACTAATTCACCAATTTGCATCGACACTTCATAATGTTCTTTTTCATAACCAAAAGCACCCGCCATTCCACAACAACCCGAAGGTATGATTTGAACGCTATAATTTTGAGGCAAACTCAATATTTTTTTGCTTGGCACCAACGATGAAATCGCTTTTTGGTGGCAATGTCCGTGCAATTTTAATTCTTTTTTTTCTGTTGTAAATTGATTGCTGTTGATATTTCCTTTATCTAATTCTTTTGCTAAAAATTCTTCGAAAGTAAACGTATTTTTTGCTAATTTTTTTGCCTTTTCTTGCATTTCATCTCTCAATAATTGCGGATATTCGTCCCTAAAACTCAAAATAGCAGAAGGCTCTAAACCTATCAAAACGCAATTTTCATCAATCAAATCACTAAAAATAGTTACATTTTTGGTGGCAATTTTTTTGGCTATATCCAACAATCCTTTTGAAAGATAAGTCCTTCCACTTTCGCTGTGTTTGATAATTTTGACTTCATAACCCAACGAAAACAATAATTGCAAACAAGCAATTCCGACTTCTGTATCATTATAATTGGTAAATTCATCAACAAATAAATACAATTTGCCTATATTTTTTGTATTCATTTTTTGTAAAATATCTTTATTTTTTTGGTAATATTGATATAAATTGATAGCAGATAATTTTGGTAAACTTCTTTGCGTAGCAAATCCTGTTATTTTTTTGATGATATTTCCTGTGAAAGAATTGCCCACCAAAAAATTATAAAAACTTGGTAAAATACTTGCTAATTGATTGGTTTTGTTGATATTAGCAATCAAACGAGTTCGAAAAGGCACGCCTTTTTCTTTGTAATATTGATGTAAAAATTCGGCTTTCATTTTTGTCATATCCACATTAGACGGACATTCTGCCTTGCAACCTTTGCAACCAATACACAAATCCATCACTTCTTTGATACTTTCGTTAGCAAAAGGATTTTCTTGTGTCGAATTACTCAAAACATCTCTCAAAATATTTGCTCTTGCACGCGTGGTATCTTTTTCGTTTCGAGTCGCCATATAACTCGGACACATTGTGCTACCTGTCAAATGTGATTTTCGACAATCTCCTGAGCCATTGCAGAGTTCAGAAGCGGTGATAATGCCATTTTTATCAGAAAAATCTAAGATAGTTTTTATATTATTGTTGATTTTTTTTTCAGGCATATATCGCAAAGATGTATTCATTGGTGGCGTATCAATTATTTTATTAGGATTAAAAATATTGTTTTCATCAAAAATATTTTTTACTTTTCTTAATAATTCATAATTTTTTTCACCCAACATTTGCGGTATAAATTCACCTCTCAAACGCCCATCACCATGCTCACCACTCAAAGAACCTTTGTATTTTTTGACTAAAACCGCAATTTCTTGAGCAATCGTTCTAAACATTTCATTTCCTTCTTTTGTTTTGAGATTAAGAATAGGTCTTAGATGCAATTCGCCTGAGCCTGCGTGTGCGTAATGCACAGAAGAAAGTTTGTATTTCTTTAAAATTTCGTTAAATTCTCTGATATATTCTGGTAATTCTTGCACATCTACGGCGGTATCTTCGATGACAGGAACAGGTCTATCATCACTGATAATATTACCCAAAAGTCCCAAACCTGCTTTTCTCAAATCCCAAACTTTTGGCATATCTTCTCCTTTCAAAATCGGAAAATGATAACCTAATTGATTGGTTTTCAAATCATTGATTAAATTTTCTATGGCGTGATTGAGTTTTTCTTCTGAATTTTTTATCAATTCAACCACCAAAATTGCTTTGGGATTTCCTTGCACAAAAAAACGATTTTTTGATTGTTCGATGCTATCTTTGGTGCAATCTAAAATATAATCATCAATCAATTCGCAAGCAGTTGGGGCATATTTCAAACCTACAAGATTTGCCCTCAAACTTTCGTCAATAGAATGATAATGTCCACAAATCAAGGCACGATGAGGCGAAGGAATTTCTACCAAATTTAATTTTGCTTCTGTCAAAAACATCAAAGTACCTTCTGAACCTGCAATCAATTTACACATATCAAAATCAGGTTTATTTTCAGTAAAAGGTGAAGTTTCCAACAACAAATCTAAGGCGTAACCTGTATTTCTACGAGGTATATTTGGCTTTGGAAATTCTTTTCTGATTTCAGTTTGATTGTCTTTGTCTGTTAAAATATTTTGTATAGTTTTATATATTTTTCCTTCTAAATCATCTTTTTTTATTTTATTTTCAAAATTTTCTTTTGATATTTTTGAAAAAGCAATATTTTCTCCATCACTCAAAAAACCTTTCAATTCCAAAATATGTTCTCTTGTACTTCCATAAATAATGGAATTAGAACCACAAGAATTGTTGCCAATCATTCCACCAATCATAGCACGATTAGCAGTAGAAGTTTCGGGAGCAAACATCAAATTATGTTGTTTTAAGGCACGATTGAGTTCATCACGCACAACACCCATCTGCACGCGTACCCATTTTTCTTTTTCGTTGATTTCTAAAATTTGATTAAAATATTTAGAAACATCAACCACAATTCCATTTCCGACCACTTGCCCCGCCAAAGACGTGCCTGCTGTTCGTGGAATCAATCCAATTTTATTTTCTTTTGCAAATTGAATAAGCGTTTGAATATCTTTTTCATTTTTTGGCAAACAGACTGCCATCGGCATTTCTTGGTAAGCAGATGCGTCAGTAGAGTACAAAATACGATACGTTTCGTTGTCGTAAAATTCTCCTTGTATGTTTTTTTTGAGGGTTGTGAAGTTATTTTGTTCGGTAAGCAACATTTTTATATTTGTTTGAGATATTGATTGACCATATTTAATATTTCTTTTACATAAATTTCTGCTTGTTGTACTGTTGTAGGTTTAATAGATTTAAAACGGCTGTGTGCGTAAGGATTTCTAATTTTAATGATGAGTTGCATCTTTTTTTCAAGGTCAGATCTTCCTTTATCTCCACCAAAAATATCTTTGAAATAGTTATTCCAAACATTTTTTGATAAAATAATTTCAAATAAAGGTTGTGCATCTAAATAATCTAAAAGATTATCTGATTTATAATCATCTTTTGATTTTTCTCTTTTTTGAATTGCTCCATCAATTTTTTTCTCATCTGTTTCCAAACCATTAAAAAATATAGGAAAAAAAGCAATAAGTTGATTTTGCCATTCCTCTTGATGTTTCTCTTGAAAAACTTTAGTAATAAGTCCACGCAAAGAAGTTTCTAAATTAGTCCAAAGACTCCAAAAATCTACTTTTCTACCTAAATTTTGTAGATATTCTTGAAAATGTTGTGAAAATGCTATTAATCCTTTATCTCCACCAAGCAAATGTAAATCTTTTAACAAGCCATAAGTATCTCGTAATTCTTTAATATCATCATCTGTAACATTTATCATAGGTCCAAAAAGAATCTGCAACATTTTTTCAAAAGTTTTATCTTCTTTTAATAAATCGATGAGTTGTTCATAATATTCCAAAAAATGAAGTCTTATTTTTGAAAAAATATTTTCTATGTTTACATCTAAAAGGCTGTTATTTTGTTTGTAGTATTCTACTATTTCAAATCCAAGAGATGCTAATAAATAAGGATGTCCGCCACAATAATATAATATTTTTTCTTTTTGTTCTTGAGTTAATGATATTTCAATATTTTCATATAGTTGAAAATAAGATAAAATTTCAGTTTCATTATATATGGTTAGGTATTCTTTTGTGAATATAAGATTAAAATTTGAACTACTGCAATTACTTTTTACCTCTATTTCTTTGATACTCCTTCTTGAAGTAGTAACTACTGCAAATCCATATTTTTGTCCATCATAAGCCAATTCTCTTAACATTTTAAAAGCTTCAGAACTATTATGAAAAATACCTCTTGCCTCGTCAAATTCATCTAAGATAATGATAAAATAATAACCAAGGCTCACTGTATATTCATAAAATCTTTCTATATTGTAGGTTAAATCATCCCAATTTTCTTGATTAAATATATCATTAGCAATTATTTTTATATCTTCATCTAAGGCACCTATTTTTTTGAGTTCATCAAAACAATAACGCACCAAGTATTTAAAAAAAGAATTTCTATTTGAAAATTTAGAAAAATCTATCCACACAGGAACTTTTTTTTCTTCAATCAAATTTTGTCTTTGCTCTATAATTCCTTGTTTTGCTAAACTACTTTTACCTATGCGAGGATAACCGATAATAGCCAAATTATTAGGCATATTTTGGTCTATTACATTATTAGCGACCGATTTTAAGTTTTGAAATCTACCTATAAATGTTTCGCCTGTAATAATTCTACCTTTTTGTGCAAAGGGATTAATAATATTTTTATTTTCCATTGTTTTTATTCCCAAATATTTGGATTTTCGTTTAACCATTCTTTAAATAAACCAACTCTTATTTTATAGCCTTTTTGCCCATGTGTTTCTATTACTTCACGACTTTCAAGGTTTTTTAACACTTCATTGATATTGAATTTTGTTTTACAATCATTGAGTAGCGAAGGAAAACAATAACCATCTTCAGTATTTCGTGTATGTTCTGCAATTTTTTTTAATACACTTATAAAATCACTGTCAGGAATTTTATCTTTTGAAGGATCACCATTTTCTATAAAATTTTTAAAATTATCTTTTCTTTCAGTACCTCTTAATAAAAGATCTTTTACTTTCTCAATATTAGCACCTGTAACATATAATTGTCTATTTTTATTCATGTAATCGACAAGTGCATTACAAAAAATTTGGATATACCAAGGGTGACCTGCTGTTAATTGAATTATTTTATCTATAGCATTTTCTCTAAATCTGCTTTCGTTATTACTTAACTTTTTTATAGGATCATCTATTAAAAGTTTTGCACTTTCATTATCTAAGTAAGTAATTCTTTTTGGTAAAATTGTTCCAAAAGCATTTTCATATTGGGCAAAAAATTTCGGAAAAACATCTTGGGCCACCAATACAACATTAAAATAGTTCGTAGATAAAAGTGCTTTCCAACTTTTCATAAAATCGTCACTTAATTTACCTTCTACTATCTGTCCATAAATATAAGTAAATTCATCAATACTCACTATCAACCTTATATTTTGCCAATCAACTTGATTGTTTTTTTGTTCTTGTAAATTGCTCATTATTTCATAAAAATAGTCAACAGGAGAAGGATGTTCGTAAAAGGATTTACTATCAGGAACTAAAAAAGTAATATTTGATAAATTTTCTTTTCTTATTTTTCTTTGGATAGCGTCTCTGAAAGTAAGTAAAATTCTATGCAAAAAACGATAAAACATTGGTATTGAGCTTTCACCCATAAATTTGCCTACATCTCCAATTTTAGCCACTATAACTGTAGGGTTTTCATCTAATTTATTCTCTAAATGTGTTAAAACAGAGGATTTTCCAGAGCGAAATTGTCCATAAATCACATAACTTACTCCATCTTCTACCATTGTTTTATAAGCAGAATTGATATAATTTTCTCGTCCATAAAACATATCACTTTGTGTTACGGGTTTTCCACTTGCACCATTCGCATAAGGATTTGGTTTTACTTCTATAAAATCTCCTTGTTCGCCTAACTCAATAGATAATGGTTCTGAACGTGTAGTGAAAAATTCTCCTAATCTATTTTTAAAATCAGCCTTTATTTCTATTGAAAATGCTTTTGCTTGTATGGCTTTTTCTGTCAATTCCAGTTCTATGATTTTTAATTCATTTTTTTTACCTTTGATTGTATTGTAAGAAATTGAATTTTGATTGATAGATTTAAAATACAATGGATTTTCTTCTAAATATAATTCAACTTGCTCTGCGTGACCTTCAGTTTTATTTTCTATTTTTATTTGTAAATCAATCATATTATTATTTTTGAGTTGATAACTTGAAAAAACAGAACTAAATTCTAATTCAGGTTTGTAAATAATAAATAGATTTTGAATAAATTTTTGTAAAGAAGATAATATTTTATTTAATATGGGGTAAATTTCTTCTATTGAAAATTTAGTAGGATTTTTTTCAATATCATTTAGTAATCTTTCTGTTTTTGATTTAATATCTTCCACTTTGTTATTTTTATCATCAAAGTCTGTTGCAGTAGATAAAGCAACACAATTATTTAAAATACGTTCTAATTCTATTAAATAATCTTTATCCAAATTAAATAACACCTTATTTTGACAAGTTTTTATGCGTTCTATACTCAATAAAAGCCAAACTTCTGCAATCTCAAAATTACCTAAAGGCGAAAACTGATTAGATAATTCATCTTCTTTTTTTGTAATTTCTTTGGCTTGTTTTTTCCAACTTTCTATAAAATTTTCATAACTTGAATTAATAGGTATTTTTAAAAAATCACAAGATTTGCTCTTCAAGTCAATATTCTCAAATAAAATTTTTGAAATTTTATTCATTGAATATTTTTGACTTCTCGAGAATAGTAATATAATAGAATTAAAAAAAATATCTTTATTACTAATTTTTTGATAAACATCAATTACACCTCTATCAATACTGACATCAGTAAAAGGTATATGCTCTCGCCCTAAAAATGAGTATAAGTAACGACATAAAGCGTAAGAAGCATCTATAATATCAGAACTATTTTGTCCAAAAAATATTAGATTATAGGCACGTAGACCTATTAAATAGTAATTACGAACACAATCAATATGACCACCAACTTGAATAGCATTATCTCCTTTTGAAGTAAAACTACGACACAAGTATTTATATAAATCATTCGTAATTTCCTGCTTATCAATAAAAATTCGAGCAGCAGTAAGATATATTTGACTTCGAGTCTCTGCACCTAAACCTCCTGAAACACCTGCATCATCTTCTAATTTCTTTAAATCTTGTTCTTTATCGCTTGAGCTACCTATATATTTACTATTTTCTAATCTATCTTTAACATAAAGCATATCACAATTTTCAAGAAAAAATTTTGTAATACCATCAAGACTTTTATCTCCATCATCGTATTTATATTCTTGTTGATTTTCATTGTTTTTACCTTCAATAATATTTATTAACTCTTGCGCCTTTGCATCTCCATATTCTACAATTATTTTATTGAGAATTTTTTTGGCTTCTTCATTTTTTCCTTGTTTATATAAACAAAAAGCTATATTTATTTCAATATTGTATTGAGAAGGATTTATTTTTAGTGCGAGTATATAATAATTTTCCGCCTCTTTAAAATTTTGCAATTCTACATAACAAGCTGCTAATCCAATATATTTTGATAATTTTAAGTCTTTTCTAAATGTGTTCTTTAAAAGTTGTTTTTGAATTTTAATAGCTTCTTCATAGGCATTTGATTGAAAATAAAGCGCATATAACAAATTCAAATCAGAGTCTGAAAAGTTTTGTTGATATTTTTTGATAACTTCAATGGCTCTTTTAGGCTCTTTTACTTGTTGCCCTAACATACTTGCCAAATCTCTAACTGCTTTTTCTTTGATAGGAATACTCACTTCGTTTTCTATTCCTCTAATAAATAGTTCTTCTGCTTTTTTGAAGTTTTTTGTAACATCTCTTTCTATACGAGCATTTTTTAGTATTTCTGCATTTGAACCTTTTTGTACTCTTGATTGTAAATGATATGGAAGATTGCTATCATTATTTACTTTATAGTTATTTTTTGGTATGATTGGTAATGAAACAAAATTATTGATAACTTCTTTCTTTATTTCAACATTTGGTTTAATATTCTTTTTTTGTTGCCAATCTAACTTAAATTGAATGTATGAAATAGTTGGTTTTTTAGGTAGTGCTTCCAACCCCTCCAAAACCAAAAACTTAAAATCAACTTCATCTTTTGATGCTTCTTCCAACAAAGTTTCAACTATTTTCTTTTTACCTTTTTTCAATAATGAATAACAAACACTTTCAAAAAATTTGCTATACTCTTGTGTTGATAGTTTTTTAGTTTTGATAAGATTATCAAAAATATCATAAGCAGAAAATTGAATGATTAAATCTACTAATTTATACCAATATTTTTCATATTGAGTATTTATATCTACTTTTAAAAATAAGTTTTCTAAACTAAATAGTGTTAGTTCATTATTTTTAATTTGAGTAGATAAGTATATCAAATTCTGCCAACTTTTTTCTGTATTATTTTCAGATTTGCACGCATTTACATAACTTTCAATAGATTTTTCAAAATCATTGTTCAAAAAATAAAAATATCCATTTAAGTTATAAAAAAAAGAATATTTAGATAAATAAGGACTTTCTGCTAATTCTTTTGAATTGCTAATGAGAGAAAATAAAGTACTTTCATTTAACCCTATTTTTTCGCTATTTTTATACTGATTAATAATCTTTCCCCATAGCTTTGCCTCCTCCGAACTCCTGCCTGTAACATCAAAAGTCTTAAAAACTTCAGGCAATTCGTTAGAAATAACAGGTTTTTCGAATGAAAAAGAAATATTTTTTATTTCTGTATCAAAAGTTGTTTCTAATTGAATTAGTTTTTGTAAAATAATAGGACTTATTTCTTTCTTTTCTTCTTTTGTGATTGTTTTTTCTGTTTCCTTTTGATTGGTTTTTTGCTCAGTATTATTATTTTCTCCGTTAAAAATTTCTTTTACAAACGAACTTGCCACACTTCTTCCATCTTCAAAATCAATGGTATTTTCAAGAGTATCAATATACACAATTTTGCTACTAATTTCTTTGCCATTATTCAAAGTAACTTTTACTTGTTTATTAGTATATTTAATTAAATCTATTGTTTTCATTCTATCAAAAGGATTATGTTTGAAAATAAAATTTTGTTTTGGATTTATCTTTTTGCAAAGTTAAACACAATTTTTGAATAATAAAAATATTGCAAAGGCAGGTTTTTCAATATGTTTCATTTGCTTTCATATATTTTATTTTCTGCAAAAATAAACATTTTGAGCAAATAATAAAAATTATTTCTTGCCAAATTGAACAAAAACATTAAAAATAGCATTATAAAAATAGTCATTGCTTATAAACTTAAAATTATTATGGACAAATTACAAATTCAACACTCATTTATACAATTTACAATCGAAAATAATCATTTTCCCAAATCTATTGAGGACTTTTCAGACTATTTAGAAATCTCTACCACAGAATTTTACCAATATTATTCTTCTTTGAAAGATGTTGATAGCGATATTTGGTTGCAAACTTTTTTGGAAACAAAACAAAAATTATACGAAACTGAGGTATATCCACAATATTCAGGCAGAGAAAAAGTATTGGCTTTTTATTATACTTGGCTCGAAGTTTTGAAAGAAAATAGAAATTTTATATTGATTTCTGCACGTAGAAAGGCTTTTTTAGACCTAAAACCTTATTTTTTAGAAGAATTAAAAAATAATTTTTATGTTTGGTTAAACGATATTTTATTGGAAGGAAAAGAAACACAAGAAATTTATCAAAGAATGTTTACCGAAAAAATTTATCCAAAAGCTTTTTGGGGACTAACTTTGGGCGTATTGAAGTTTTGGATAAATGATAACTCTGAAAATTTTGAAAATACTGATATTTTTGTCGAAAAATCTGTTAATTTTTCTTTCGATGCTATCGGAAAAACTTTTTTGGACTCAGGAATCGAATTAGGAAAATTCGTTTTTCAACGTTGGTTTAAGTTCTAATATTTTTTTATCCTCCAAAAAAAATCAAAAAATATCTTAAAAAAAATATCCTAAAATTTTGTTGTTGTAAACTCAAATAAAAAAATCTAATATTTGAAAAATACAACAACAAAATTTTATTTTTATTCGAAATAAAAATAAAAAAAACATCAAATCACTTCATTTTTAAAGAAAAAAATAGAATTTTTCGATATATTATGAGATAAACTTTGAAATTATTTTTTTTTGTTTTACTTTTGGTACAAAAATAGTGAATTATTACTAAAAATATATCCTTAAAAAATCAAAAAATATTTTTTATTCAAATAAAAAATGAAAAAACTTTTCTTTTTATCATTTTGTTTTATATACTTTGCCTTGAATATCACACTCAAAGCACAAGATAATGCCGTACCTACGAGTTGGGCAAAAGCAAAAAAAGATAAAAAAGGAAAAATTACTATTTATTATTATGATGTAAAACCTTTTTTTTATACTGAAGCAGAACAAAGAAAAGGACCCGAAGCAGAACTTATCGAAAATTTTGTTAAATACGTAAAAAGACAATTTTGGGTAGATTTAGAAGTCGAATACAAAGCCTATGAGGAATTTCCTAAATATTATGAAAAAGTAAAAAATGGTATCTCAGGCGAATTTGGTATCGGCACAACTTCTATCACAGAAAAAAGATTAACAGAGGTCAAAATGAGTAACGCTTATTTGCCTGATATTGATGTGATGGTCAATAGCCCCAATTTAGGCATTGCCAAAGATACAACCGAATGGTTGAAAATGTTTAAAAATGCAAAAGCCGTTACGATTCCTAACTCAACGTTTGAAAAAAAATTATTAGAATTTAAAAAAATAAAACCAGATTTAGATTTTACTTATGTACAAAACAGAGGAAAAGTAAGAGAAAAAATATTAGAAAATGATAATCTTTTTGCTTTGTATCCCCTGCCCGACTATTTATATTGGCATAAAGAAGGTTCAAACCTCAAAAGACAAACGCTTTTTAGCCTCCAAAGAGAAGGTTATGGCGTAATTATGCCCAAAAAAAGTGATTGGGACGGAGTTTTAAATGCTTTTTTAGAAGACGTAAACTTTAAAAAAGAATGGCAAACTATCCTCGAAACACATTTTAGCAAAGAAATTCACCAATTTATCAAATCATATAGCGGCGAAAAAAATAAAGAAATGGCTCTTTTATACCACGAAAAAGAACAACAAGGAGCCCAAATAGAAAAAAATCAAACAGCAATGAAATTGCAAGAAGCAAGACAATCGATGCTTATTTTGATATTGACTATTATCGTTTTGATAATTATTTTGGTAATTGGGCTTATTTTTGTCCAAATTCGAAATAATAAAGTATTAAAATCAAAAAATAAAGAAATTGAAGCCCAAAAAGAAGAATTAGAAGTCAGTTATAATGTTTTAAATAAACAAAATAGACAAATTACGGATAGTATAAAAGCCGCCAAATCTATACAATCTGCTATGTTGCCATTCAAACCACGCATCAAATATACATTAGGAGAAGAAAATTTTGTAATTTATAAACCAAAAGATATTGTTTCTGGTGATTTTTATTGGTTAGGAACTACACCTGCGGTCAAAAATAATGAGATAATTATTGAAAATGAAAAAATATTTGTCGCATTAGCCGATTGTACGGGGCATGGAGTTCCCGGTGCGTTTATGAGTATGTTAGGTTATTCGTTTTTGAACGATATTATCAATTCACAAGATATTCATCAGCCTGCAAAAATTTTAGAAGCATTACACAAAACACTCAGAAAAGCACTTTCGCAAGATGAGGAACAAAACCAAGAAGGAATGGATTTGGCGCTAATTTGTATCGAAAAAATAAATAAAATCAATTATAAAGTTTGTTTTGCAGGCGCAAAAAGAAATTTGTTATATTATACTGACAATGAATTGAAAGAAATTCAAGGAGATAGAAAAAGTATTGGTGGAGCATTTGCAACCGTAGAAAATCGAGAATTTATAGAACATCAAATAGAACTAAAACAATCTGATATGTTATATATTTATTCTGATGGATTTACTGATGTCGCTAATCCACAAAGAAAAAATTTAGGAAAAAAGAAATTAAAAGAAACTTTGATTGAAAATATACATTTACCTTGCGCCCAACAAAAAGAAATATTAAAAGAGTTATTGACTAATTATCAAGCAGGAACAGAACAAAGAGATGATATTACTTTTTGGGGAATAAGATTGACAATGTAAAAAAAATGTTAAATAAATATTAAAAAAAATACAATTAGTTATTATTTTTGTTTATTAGATTAAATAATTGTGCTAAAAAAATATCAATAAAAAAGTCATACGTTTTATAAATTAAAAAAAATGAAAGCAATTAACGTTCTTATTTTGGCAAGTTTGCCATTTTTATTCGGTTTTTCATCAAAGTTAGTTTTTGAAGAAAATAACAAAGTAGTTTGGGTAACTGATTACGCAAAAGCATTGAAAGATGCTAAAAAATCTAAAAAAACATTGTTGTTAAATTTCACTGGCTCTGATTGGTGCAGTTGGTGTATTCGTTTGGATAAAGAAGTTTTTGATAAGGCGGCTTTTGTAGAATATGCTAAAAAGAATTTGATTTGTGTAAAATTAGATTTTCCACAAAGAACAAAAGTTTCACCTGAAGAAAAAATCCAAAACAATAAGTTGATGAAAAAACACAGTGTAAAAGGTTTTCCAACTATTTTATTGGTTGATGCCAAAGAAAATGTTGTCTTACGCACAGGCTACCAAGCAGGTGGCGAAGATGCTTATATTGAACATCTAAAAGAAGCAATGACTAAATAATTTTTTTATTTTCAAAAAAATTACTTTGTTGTTAAAAAAAATAAAAAAAACGCTTATATTACTTTTTTATAGGCGTTACATTTTAATAATTTTCAAAATATTCACTTACTTAAACACAAAACTATTGTATTATGTTTGCAATGTTACTTCTAAACGCTCCTAGCTTAGCAGACGGAGTTATAAATTCTCTTGTTTATTCAGGCTTAGGCTTGGTAATGGCTTTGATTGCTTATAAATTGATTGATTTGATTATTCCGGGCAAAATATCTGAACAAATTGGTAAAGAAAACAATGTAGCAATGGCAATCGTTGTAGGTTCTTTGATTTTGGGGATATGTATTATTATTGCTAAGGTAATTAGTGCTTAGTTATTGATTGGTTTTTACAAATGTAAAATTCTTTAAAAAAATTTTTATAGAAAAAGATGTATTATTTTATTAAATCAATATTTCTTTTTTTATAAAAATTTGTTTATTTAGTTATAAATCAAACAACAAATACATAGTTATACAATTTTAAATGATTAAATTGTTGATAAAAAAAGAAAATAAGATATTTTTATTAATATCTCCATTGATAAAAAATAAGAACAATGAATTTAAAATTTTAGAGTAATAAAATGGAAATTTCCAATTTTGAAAATAAAGTAATACAAGGCGACTGCTTAGAAGTAATGCAAACACTTCCTGATGGTTGTATTGATATGATTTTGTGTGATTTACCTTATGGAACAACACAAAATAAGTGGGATAGTGTTATTGAATTAGATAAACTTTGGAAACAATACGAAAGAATTATCAAAGAGAATGGGGCTATTGTGCTAACTGCACAAGGCTTATTTACTGCAAAACTAATTTTGAGTAATGAAACATTGTTTAAATATAAGATAGTTTGGATTAAATCTAAACCGACAAATTTTTTAAACGCAAAAATACAACCATTGCGTAAGCACGAAGATATTTGTATTTTTTACAAAAAACAGCCAAGTTATACTCCTCAAATGGTAAACGGAGAACCCTATGACAAGGGTATAAGAAAAGACCAATATTCAGGAAGTTATGGAGATTTTAAACCTCGTCACGTCAAAAGTAATGGAGAAAGATACCCAAATGATGTTTTATTTTACGATACAGAAGAACAAGATTATCAAGATTTTATCTATTGTAAAACTGCGGAAAGTGAAGGAAAAGTATTGCACCCAACACAAAAACCTATTGAATTAGGCAGGTATCTAATCAAAACTTACAGCCAAGAAAACGATATTATACTTGATAATGCTTGTGGAAGTGGTAGTTTTTTATTGTCTGCAATTTTAGAAAATAGAAGATTTATAGGTATTGAAAAAAATGAAAATGTGCTTTTGCACAAAAAAGAGCCTATTGATTATATTGAAATATGCAATCAAAGAATTGTAAAAGCACAAAAGCAAATAGATGATTTTAAACGTACCTTAACATTATTCACAGAACCTTTAACCAAATACGAAACCATAAATGAAATTAAATGAAAGGGCTTGGGCAGGGCAAATTATTGCTTGGATTAAAGAACTTGTAGCCAATGGAAAAACCATTTTTCAAGACGCAACAAATGATGCAGGCATAAAATTAGACTCAGGAAAAACTAAATTCCCTGATATTTTGCTTTTTACTGATAAAATTTCAGGTATTATTTTCAACGGTTGGGAATTAAAATTTCCTGATACGAGTGCAGATGATAACGAAATGCTTGTTAATGCCTTAGAAAAAGCAGAAAAGTTAAAATCTAATTCCTTTGTAACTTGGAACGGAACACAGGCTATTATTTGGCTGATAGAGAACGGAAAATACGAACTTTCTTCACTCAAAAAACTAAAAATTTATCCACAAGAGCCTGATATTACCACAAGAAAAGATTTAGCAGAAAATATAAATTATCAAAAACACGAGCCAAAATTAAAAGTACGTTTGGCAGAAATTATACACGATTTAGAAGTGCTTTATCAGAATGGAGATTTAAAAGTTGCTATAAACATTTCCGATAATATCATAACAGCCATAAAACAAACATCTGAGTATATTTTTCCACAATTCAAAAATGAAATAAACGAACTCAAAGCAGATAACGAAGATTTTAGAGATGAATTTAACAAATGGAAAATTTTAGAAAGTGCTACCCTGAAAATATTAGCAAGTTCATCAAGACGAGTAGTAAACATTGATCCTGAATTAGTTTTGGCAAATTTTGTTTATTACAAACTAATTGGTAAAATTCTCTTTTATCTTACTCTTTCTGAAAATCTATCGGGTAAGGTTGGGAAATTGACTTTTACAACAGAAAAAGACACTAAAAATCAGTTAAATAACTTTTTTAATCAGGCTAAAAAAATTGATTATCAAGCAGTCTTTGATAGTGATTTTACGGATAAAATACCATTTAACGAAAATATAGACAAACTATTATTCAAACTCATTTCAGTTTTCAATGAATTTGATTTTAAGGTTTTGCCTAACGAAGTAATAGGTTACATTCTTGAAAATCTTGTACCCAAAGAAGAAAAACAACAATTTGGGCAGTATTTTACACCCGAAAAATTGGCTTATTTAGTGGCTTTTCCTGCTATCAAAAACCGTAATTATGTAGTTTTTGACCCTACATCAGGCACAGGAACATTTTTGAATGTATTTTACAAGATTCTGAAATATTACGGAACAAAAACACACCAACAAATCTTAGCACAAATTTTTGGTAATGATATTTCGCACTTTCCTGCGGTTTTGTCAGTGATAAATCTTTATAAACAAGAAGTTCACAACCTTGCCAATTTTCCAAGAGTTACAAGAGCAGATATTTTTAATTTGTTGCCTAAGCAGGTTATCAAAATTCCCGATAATGTGAATATTGATAAACTCAATGATGTGCAAATTCCTGAATTTGATGCTATTATTAGCAATTTTCCATTTATTCAACAAGAAGACATACCCAACAATGTACTTTCTGCATACTTCCGAAAAGAGTTTCAGAACACACAAAAAGCGTTTTTAAATGGGGCAAATTTTGAGATAAATGAGAGAAGCGACTACTATATTTATTACTTTTATCATTCTCTCAAATTCTTGAAAGATAACGGTTATTTGTCTGCCATTACGTCTAATGCTTGGCTTGGTAAAAATTATGGTTTGCAGTTCAAACAATTTTTGTTGGACAATTTTCACATTCAATACATTGTAAAGAGTAATGCAGAACATTGGTTTAAAGATAGTAAAGTAAGTACAATTTTTGTCGTTTTACGTAAAGCCAAAAATAATACAAAGCCTACAAAATTTGTAACTTTTAACTTTAAAATTGACACACAATTTACTGATTTACAGCAAATTGAAAATTTTTATACTGAAATTGCAAACTGCGAAATCTCTGCAAATTGGACACAAGACCAACAATTTAAAACGGTTTATTATGCCAAAGACGGAAGTGCAAGAGTTAGCATTGTAGAAAAAAATTATTTAGAAAACTCTTTGGAAACCCAAGAAAATTGGGCAATCAATTTCATTGCACAAAGCCCACTTTCAGTTTTTGATAAGTTTTTAATCAACCCTTTTCCTACACTCATAGACTCAGGGCGTGGCACGAGAACAGGTTGGGATAAAATGCACATTATCAGCAAAGAAGAACAAAAAACACTTCAAATTGAAAACGACTTTTTACAACCTATTTTAAAATCAAGCACCGATATAGAAAGCATTTTACACAGTAAACAATTAGTTGATTTTTTGTTTATTTGCGATAAGTCAGAAACAGATTTGAAAAGTAAGTATCCAAATGCTTACAAATGGGTAAAAAAGTGGGAAAAAGAAACCAATAATAAAGGTGAATTGTTAGCAGATATTTTTGCAAAAAGAAAACCATTTTGGTACACTTTGAAAGCGGAAGAAACTACAAATATTTTCATTTCTATCAATCCAAACGAAAAGCTATTTTTCAGTTTTACAACCAAAGAAATAGGTTTAAATCAACGCTTGGTAGCCATACGAGCAGATAAAGATACGGAACTAATTACAGCATTGCTGAACTCAATCTTAAGTTTGTTAATTGTAGAACTTAACGGAGTTTCAAGAAATTTAGGTGCGTTAGACCTAAATGCAGATTTTTTTAAAACTAAAATGAAAATATTAAATCCTAACTTACTGAAAGACAAGCAAAAACAAGATATTTTAGCAAGTTTTGCAAGTATCAAAAACAGACCTGTTGAAAGTTACAAAACAGAGTTTCAGCGACAAGACCGACAAAATTTTGATAATACAATTTTAAAAACTTTTGGTTTTGATACAAAAATTCTCAAACAACTTTACGAAATTCTAATGGAAACCATAGAAAACCGAGTGGAAATGAAAAATAGGTAGTTAATATTACTCAAAAAAAAATCTTATAATTCAAAAAAATCTTATAATTCAAAAAAAATAAAACTAAAAAAAATGTCTTCTCTTACACACAAAGCCTCAGTTCCAATTTTATTGACTTCTGTTTTTATCATTGCTATTTGCAGTATTTTATACGAATTATTAATCAGTAGTATTTCAGCCTATTTTTTAGGAAGCAGTATTTTTCATTTTTCTATTACGATTGGTTTTTTTCTTTCTGCCATGGGTTTGGGTGCCTTTTTATCCAAATATATTGGTGATGAATATTTGTTGGAAAATTTTATTTGGTTTGAATTGTGGTTAGGAATTATAGGCGGACTTTCGGGTGTTGTTTTGTATTTTGGTTATGCTTTTACTCAAAATTATTATTTGTTGGCTTTTTCTTTGATTACTACCATCGGTACTTTGGTAGGATTAGAAATTCCGTTATTAACTCGGATTATCAAAGCCCATTTCAATCTCAAAGATACTTTGGCACAAGTGCTTTCTTTTGATTATTTGGGTGCATTGTTTGCTTCTATTTTATTTCCTGTGGTTTTATTGCCTTATTTTGGCTTATTGAGAACATCTTTTTTTGTTGGATTATTAAATTTAGCAATATGTTTGTTTAATTTATGGATTTTTAGAAAACAAATCAAAGGTTTTTTAAGAACATTTATTATCGCTTCGATAGCCACCGTAGTCTATATCATTGGTTTTTGGGGAGGTTTGGGCGTGCAAAATTATTTAGAACAATTTTTATATAATGATGAAATTATTTTTAATACGCAATCTGCATACCAACGCATAGTCGTTACGCGTGATGCCCCTGATGTGCGTTTGTATCTGAACGGAAATTTACAATTTTCTTCACAAGACGAACATCGTTATCACGAACCTTTGGTACATTTTCCATTGGCTTTATCTAACCAAAGAGAAAAAATATTGTTTTTGGGAGCAGGTGATGGCTTGGCGGCAAGAGAATTATTAAAATATTCTACTATCAAAGAAATTCACGTCGTAGATTTAGATTCGATGATGACAAATTTGGCTCGAAAACATCCTTTATTTTTAAATTTGAATGAAGGAGCATTAAATCATAAAAAAATTAAAATTTTTAATCAAGATGCTTACAAATTTTTAGAAAATAATAAAGAAATTTATGATGTAATTATTATTGATTTGCCTGACCCTTCAGAAGTGAGTTTAGGAAAATTATACAGCAAAGAATTTTATCATTTAGTTAAAAAAAGATTGGCAAGAGATGGAGCAATGATTACTCAATCAGCCTCACCTTTTTTCACAAAAAATGCTTTTTGGTGTATTTATCATACTTTACAAGAAATTTTCCCGACCGTTTTGCCCATTACGGTTCACGTCCCTTCTTTCGGACAATGGGGATTTAATATGGCAATGCCACACACAACTTTTGATAAAAAAGAAAGTATTGAAAGAATAGAAAAGTTTTTGTTTGAAAAAAATAAAAATATATATTTAAAATATCTCAACAAAGAAACCGTAGGAAGTTTGTTTGTTTTTGATGAAGATTTGAAAGAATCAAAAACAGAAATCAATACTTTAGATACACAAAAATTAGTGCAGTACTACGAAAAAAGTTGGGAGGCTTACAATCGATAGTTTTTTTGATTTTTATAAACAAGAAATTAGACAAAAATTCACGTCATTTTAGATAAAATAGGACGAATTTTTGTCTAATTTTTTTGATAATTTTATTTCAACTCTAAATAATTGATTTGTAATTCACTATCTTTGCCTTGCACAGAAACAATTTTATTATCAAACAAAACTATTTCATCTCGACGTGTAAGTTCAATATTTTTACCAATGGAAACCGCATTTTGAACAATTTTTCCATTTTTATCAATTACCATCATCAATGTATCCATATAAGTAGGCTCCCAACTACTTCCGCCACCTTTTGACCAAAGAATTAGAATATTTCCATTGGGTAATTTTTGAGTTTTGATATTTTTTACATTTTCAGTTTCACGATTTTTATATTTTGTAAGCCAATTTACTCCTTGATTTTCTTGCGGCGACCAATTTCCACCAAAGGTATAAAAACCACCTTTTTCTGTTAATCCTTTGGATATAATATGTTTTTTTTCGTTATATGGATATTTATCATAATCATAAAATTCTTTGGCAACTTTTACAAATCCTAAATTTCTTGCGTCAAGATTATCACCAATTCGACTGCTGTTCAGTGATTTTCCGTCTGCATCAGGTTCACCTGCAAAAATAACCAAATAACCATCTTCCACTTCGACCACTCCGCCCAGTTCGGTATAAGTTCCATTGTCGTTTGACCATTTGTAATAACTTTTTTGAGGTGTACTAATTTCTTCATATTTTGGAAAAATCGTACCATAACCATTGGCAGTTGAGCCGTGTTCGGTTTTGAAAGTATAAACCAATTTAGAACTTCTTTGCTCTTTTGTCATTCGGTGCATATTAATGCCACGTGGATAGTTATCGCCTAAATCAATACCGATAAAATCTCCTGTTTCGTTTTTTGTCAAATAATTATCAAAAGAATGTCCTGAGGTTTGTCCTGTATTTTTAATAATATCTAACGAGTTGGCATCAAAAGTAACTCCGATTCCGCCTTGATGATTCAAACCATCACTGCTTTTGTTCATCGTTCTACCCATAAAAAATCCTAATACTCCTGCATGATGCACGAGTGTACCCGCATAGTTGCCCACTCTAAAAATATCTAAGTCTTTTTTGTCAGAACTATGTTTTTTTTGTGCCAATAAATTTCCCTTAGATGATAGTTTATACAATGTTAAAAAATCGTTGCTTGTTTTGTCTTTCATTTCATCAAAAACCATTACATATAAATTGTTTTCGTCATCATTAGTAGCCGCCAAAAGTTTTTTATTGACAGGAATAGCAAGTTTAATAGGATTTTGTGCAGACATATTTTTTGCTACAACACTCAAATAAATAGATAAATTTTTAGAATCTTGCCAAATAAGATTTAAGTTGTTTTGTTGATTGAGCGAAAGAAAAAAATTACGATTAGCCAAATATTTAACCTTATTGACATCACCGCTAATATTTATATTGGTTTTTTTCCACGTGCCTAAGGCAGTTTCTGTACCTTTTATATTGTTATCAGGCGTAACAACAATGTTATCGTTTGGTTTTTCATTGTTGTTATTATTGTTATTGTCATCATTTGGTTCTTGTGGATTGACATCAAAAGCACCTTGATATATTTTTAAATTTTTCCAATATCCTGTAAAACAAGTGCCTCTTCCTGTGTTTGTGCTACAAAAATCAATGCCAAGTTCGACGCGTGTGAGGTCTAATTGCACATTGTTTTGTTGAATGATTTGTTTTTTATCTAAATATAATTCTAAGTTTTTGTTGGCAGACACCAACACCAATTTATACCATTTATTCGCTACACACGCCACATTTTTAGTGGGATAAGTAATAGAGTTATTGGTGGTTTTAAGAGAAATAATGCCATTTTTTACATTGACTTCAATAATTCTTCTACTTCTTCCGATGACAATAATTGGCATATCTTTGTCTAATTTTGTGATTTTAAAAGAAAGGCTCAACGAAAAATTATCAACTTTCACATTGGATAATCGTCCATCTGAAAAAATAGCATTGCCTAAATTTTTATTAAAATCACCATAAATACCTTCGGTATAAGCTGCACCATCTTTGAACTCTGCTCCAATAAATTTTATGTCATTATAATATCCTTCACCTTCTTTGGTGTCTTTTTTGAGAGGAAAACTTGCCATTAATGTAGATTTTTGTGCTTGTGTAGAAAATATTATTCCTAAAAAACATATAACAACTGCGAATATTTTTTTCATTTTTTTAGTAGATTTTTTTTATTTTTTATTTTGAGATATAATTCTAAACGTTATTTATGGTTAAAAATTTTAAAGAAAAATGATTTATTTTGGTGGTGCGAACTTTGTATAATTTTTAGATAATTTTTGATTGATAATAAAATTTGATAAAATCCAAAAAAAACGTTCAAAAAAAAATATTTTTGAACGTTTTTTATTGAAATGAAAATATAAAATCAAATAGAAAACTAACGAAAAATTAAAACTTTTCAGGTCCTTCTTTTTTCTCCTCCGTTTTTTTCTTTTCTTTTTCTTTTTTCTTCTCCTTCTCCTTCCCTTTTTCATTTTCTTTTTCCTTGTCTTTATCTTTTTCCTCGTCTTTTTCTTTTTCCTCCTCTTTTTTAGGTTCTTCTTCTTTTTTCTCCTCTACTTGTGGCAAAGCTTCGGCTTTATAGACTTCTCTAAATTTAGCCAAGAAAGCATCTTTTTTATCTACTCCTGCTTCTTCGATATTTTTAGATTTTAAACCTTTGTTGATGAGGTCATCAGACGACAAAACTTGGAACTTCTCTTTTTCATATTCTACATACAACCAAAAATCAGATTTGGGTTGAATATAAAAACTATACGAATCACCTTCGGTAGATTTTTTTAGTTCTATATAGCCCGGTGTTTCTAATTGCCATATTTTATCAAAAATACTCAATAAATTAAGTTTTCCAACGCTATAAAAAGTTTTAAATTCTTCCGACCATTGCATATCTACTTTTGAAAAAGTAAATGCTTTTTTCATTTCTTTATCTTTCCACGCAGTTACATTTCTGCCTGCTTTGAAATCATCAGTATAAGAACGATAAGATTTTTCACCTACAATTTCTGCAATTTTATAATTCAAAGGGTCGTTTGCGTTTAGATTTAGCGGTTTTTCACTAAATTTACTCAACATTACTTTATCCAATTCTTTGTTTACTTTCGAAGAAAAAGGCAAATCAAATACTAATAATAAATCTAAATTATATTTTTTATTTTTATTATCAATTTTTACTGAACCTGATTTATTGACAATCTTTGCTAATGTTTTATCAAACAAATTTAATTTTCCTTCTACATAAATAGAGTTTTCAGAATCATCAAATATTAATAAATTCCCTGTAAAAGTTTTTCCTTCTATTTTATCCAACGAAGCGATTTTAAATTGATTAATAGCAGGATTATAACCCAAAGTACCTTTTGCTAAGAAAATATCCAAATCGTTTTCCTGTGGTTTGGGCGATAAAAACGTAGAATACAAATCAAAACCACTATTAAAGTGAAGCCCTGATGTAATGATATTATTATCAATTTTTTGTTTTTCTTCCACTTCCAAAGAAACTTCATCACCTTTATTACTTTTATAAGGCAACCATTGGTCAAAATCTTTACGGCTCGCCAAATCTAATTTGATAAAACCTTCGAGTCCCAAATCTTTTTTATCGGCACGCATTTTTACTTTTCCTTTGTATAAAATCCGTGAAGTAATGTAAAATTTCTTTTTATCATCTTCACCCACAGTTCCCTCTGCATAAGTAAATCGAGTTTCTTCTTTCTCTCGTTTTTTTCTCCTTTTTTTCTTTGCATCTTTTTCTTTTCCTGCCAATTCAGATTCACTTAAAAATTGAAATTTATCAAATTTAATATTAAATGTATCTTTTTTGACATTGACAAATTGATAAGTAGCATCTCCATCAAAGTCTATCCGTGATTTTATCCGAATCGTAGCATTAAACAATTTATGATAACGATTAGTGGTATCCATAAAAATACGTGCTTCTTTTAATTCTTGCATTTCTGCATCTTTTAATATAGTAGCAATACCATCTTTTGGAATAATCATCGCATCAGCAGAATAAATATTAGGAACGCCTTTGGTCAATAAAGTCAAATTTGGAATATCATATAAAGCCTGATTGGCTCTAAAAGTTAGATTTTCAGTATTATTTTCTTCTGTACCAAATATTGTAGCCGTAAAACGACTATTTGTATCGCCTTTCATAGCAATTGTTTGTTTGTTCAAATCCCACAAAGCATCTTTGATAGAAGTTTTGTATTCTGCATAAGGAAATTCCATTGAGGCAAACTCGTCCCCAAAATCCTCACTTGGTTTGATGTCAGTTTGTCCTTTGATAAAATCAAAAACTGTATTGACAAAATTTCCACGCATAATTGGTTTGTTATTGACATAAAAAAACTGGTCAAAAACATAAGGGTCAAAAGGTTTTGAATTGATACGTAATTCGATATTTTTGGCTACAAATCCGTTTTGTCCCAAAGTAAACTTATCTTCACTGACAGACAAAATCGTAAAATCTTTTCGCACCAACGCACCTTCGGCGGTTAGTCCATTTGCTCCTACGATTAAGTTTCCTCTCAAAGTTACCGGATTAGCTTTGCCATAAATCGTAAATAATTTATCTTTAAAACGTTGTTCGAAAGCACCTTTTGGAAGGCTTGCTCGTGTACCTTCTAAACGTTCAATTTCTGTTTTATTGGTAATAATCATTTTGTCCTCTGTGGCATTCCAACGAAGTTGTGCAGTTTGTCCTGTTGATTCAGGATATTCGCTCGGTCCTATTTTTGCTTTTGCTACATTAAATTCGATATTATCCGAAGTTACAGAATCAGGCATCAATACAAATTCTGGTGATTTAAGAATTGTACTTAAATAAGATATTTCGCCACCTGTTGAAAGTGCTTCTTTTGTCATTACCAAATCTCTTGAAAACTTAATTTTTGCTCCTTTGATTTGGTCGCTGATAGGATACAAAGGATAGCCCGCTTTGGGTGCTTTGTGTATAAAGCCCATCGAATAATCTGGCATTGGTTTTAGTTTTTCCTTGAATGTGGGTAATATATTTGACACAAAACGTCCCGGAAAAATAGGGACTTTGGAAGTCAAACTATCCATATCAATTGGGTCTAAAACAAAAACTGCCCCATGTTTGTTTTTTAGTTTTTTGACATCATTTGCCTCCTCAAACTCTTGCGGAATATTGACTACTAAACTATCATACGCCATATTTTGCCTATCTTTAGTTTTGAAATAAGTCAAACCACCATTTTCAATCATCAATTTTGGATATTCTTCGTAAGAATTTTTTGTGCCTAAAATTTTTCCTTTTTTACGCCCAGATTTATTCAAATGGTCGCTAATGACCACACGACCGGGTTGAAACGAAATTTCTCCTCCGTATTCGTGAAATTCTATTTTTTTATCATCAGTAGTATCAGCAATGATAAACAAAATTTTATCGATAATGGGCATTTCTACTGCAAAATCTTTGTATAACATAAAAAACTTTTGCCCAATAAACCTAAAATTACCGACCGTTACTTCTCCTTTATCTAAATACAAACTTCTTCCTTGATAAATTTTTACTTCTCTTTTTGATGTATCAGGAATAATATTGACATTTAACAATTGACTAATAGGAAACCTATCAATACCTCTAATCAATAACTCATTATTGGTGCGGCTCATACTTGCATTGGGCTGTTTTCCTGAAACTGATTTTATCAAAAAAGTATCATGGTCATAAGTTTTGTATAAAGTGGAATCATTTTTTTTGGCTATTTTTCGTTGAATTTTATCCACAGAACTCAAAAAAACATCAGTAGAATCGGCTTGACTAATTCGCCTTCCCATAGTTATAAATCCATTTCCTTCGTCAAAATCCAAATAACCTTTGGAGCGTAATTCGGTAGCTAAATTTCTCAAAGCGCCTTCATTGGGTAAATTTCTCAAATCAACATCTTTTTTTCCTTGTTTTTTGGCTAATTCTTTGGTAATATCAGCAATATCTTTGGCAACTTCGGCTACACTAAAAATATTGGTTTTGTTTTTACGTGCAAATTCTCCAAACAAACGCAAAGGGTGAAAACTATACAAACCAATCATTTGGTTATATCTTTCTTTATCAAAAAAATCAAAAGATTCGAATACTGCGGGACGCAAATCTTGCGAACCTGTAAGCATAAATAAATCCAAACTATCTTTTTCAATATTATACCTAACCACATCAGCATCAATATAAAACTCGTGATGATTATCAATAAAAGGCGTACTTCCTGAGGCAGTATTTCTATCTCTTACCAAGCGTAAATCATATTTTTTTTCTTTTTTTTGTGCCTGAGAACGATAATAATTAAGTTGTAAATCAGAATGATATAAAGAATCTTGCGCCCCCATATACAAAGAAAACTTTGCATTATTGGTAGAAATGGTGGAATCTGTGATGGCTAATTTTCGAGAGGCAATCAAAAAACTTGATTTTTTGTTGTTATCAATAAAACCTGATTTTCCTATCAAATACGAATATAAATTGCCTTGTTTTGAAGTGCTTATAATTTTTCTTCCTTCTAATGAAAAACCACCTTTGTAATCTATATTTTGAGAAATATTTGGAATTTCTACGTTATGTTCGTTAGAAACAAACTTTGGATATACTGCATAATTGGCATTTTTTCTTGGGCGGCTTGCAAAAGTATAATCTCCTTTGATTGATTTTTTGAGTACATCTGTATAAGTTAAAGTAGCGTTTGAGCCTTTTAGTTCGTTTTTAGAACCATCAAAAGTATAGTTAGAGAGTTCGGTAAATACTTTATTTTCATCAAACTCTACTGATTTCCAATCTACTTTTCCGCCTTTGCCTACCAACGTATTTTTTGTCATCAACCAAACCGCTTTTGTTCCTTTGTAAGTTACGGAATCTTGAGTAGAACCCATCGAAAAATTAGCATTGTTAAATTTAATCATCGGTCCGAGCAAATCTTTGGTAACTTGTGCCAAGCTATCTGAATCTACGCTGGCAAATTCAGTTTGTAATGCTTCATCTCTTTTATCCAAATAAATAAATTTATAATCGCCTTGCGTTACGTAAGCGCGATATAATTTTTCAGAAACAATAAAAAATTTTAAGAAAAAATATCTACTTTTTTTCAAAAAAGTATTCAAATCTCTTGTATCTTTGAGTGCTGTGGCTTGTTCACAAACGTTCAAAAAATCACCGATTTGTGTGGCATTGGCTTTTGCGCTATTGCTTGCGTTTGCCAAAGCACCAAAAAAATCAGTAAAACCTCCTGAAAAAATCATTTTTGCAGTTACTAATTTTTTAGATACTTGAATAATTTTGGTTTGATGAGCAGAAAGTCCACTGCTCCAAGCAGATGAAAAATCATTGGCAACATCAACTTGTTTTCCTTTGGTGAGCTGGTCATTGACGTAAGCCACAAATTCTTGTGGAGAATCAGGAAAATTAATCCGTTGGGCAAAAGCCACATAAGACGTAAAAAATAATAATAAAATAAAAAAATGAGATTTTTGCATATTTTTTTGATATATCAATGATAAATAGATTATTTTTTTGTAGTATTGATTGATTTTTAAGTGAATTTAAGTATTTTTCCTAAAAAATTATTCAAATATAGTTATTTTTTTATATTAAAATTATTTTTTAACAAAAATATTTTTTTTTAGTTTAATTTTTAAGGTATTTTTACAAAAAATTATTATTTTTATGCGTTTATATTTCAAAACCAAAGTTAATTTATTACCTGAAAAAGTGTTTGAAGGTTTTAATGAACAATTATTTTTAAAACTTGCTCCACCTTTTCCGCCTGTTCGTTTGCAAAGATTCGACGGCTGCAAAGCAGGAGATAAAGTTGTTTTAAAATTATTTTTTATTTTCTTTTCTCAAATTTGGGAAAGCACTATTTTGAAACAAGTAACGACAAAAAATGAAATTTATTTTATAGATAGAGGTACAAAATTACCTTTTTTTCTTAAACAATGGCAACATTCTCATATCATTCAAAGCAATGAAGACGGAGGAAGTTTTATTATTGATGACATCGAATATCATACGCCTTTTTGGTTATTAGATTATTTGATGTATCCAAGTATGTGGTTTATTTTTGCATATAGAAAACCTATTTATCGAAAAATTTTTAAAAAATAATTTGTATAACTTTCCAAAAGTTTAAAACTTGGTAGTGCTTAAATGTAATTTTTTTATCTGATTTTAACATGAGTTCGGGATAAAAATCATAAAAAAATTTAATTCTTTGACAATTTTAGTGATATAATGAATTTTTAGAAAGAAAAATAGAAAAAAATGATATTGTGTAATTTCAACCCTTAGGGTATGTGTTTAAAAATTGCTCAAAAGAGCAATTTTTAAACACATACCCTAAGGGTTGAAATCCTCTGAAAGAAAAACCTCTCAATTTTCGCTACAATTGTCAGCGTATCAAAAAAATTTTTCATAAAATAAGGTCAAACTTCCATCAAATCGCACCCACTTAATTTTATAAAAAATATTTAAAATAATATTTATATATAAATAATTGAAAATCAATTGTTTACAAATAAAATTTACCCCGAACTCACGTTAAATAGTTACAAAAAATCTATTGATTTTTTTTCACCACTGTCGCACTTGCTTGTGCATTAGGTAGCACCAAAATATCAGCCAAATTGACGTGTAAAGGTCTTGAAATAGTAAAAGCAATGATTTCAGCAATATCCTGTGGCATCAAAGGTTGAAAGTTTTGATAAGTTTGAGCGGCTCTTTCTGCATTTCCTTTAAATCTTACCAAAGAAAATTCGGTTTCCACCAATCCCGGATTAATCCCTGAAACTTTAATTCCGTGTGCATTTAGGTCAATTCTCATACCTTGTGTGAGCGCATCAACCGCGTATTTACTCGCACAATACACATTTCCACGTGGATAAACTTCTTTTCCTGCCAACGAACCGATATTGATAATATGTCCTTTTTCTTGGGCAATCATCATAGGCATAATGGCTTTGCTGACGTATAAAAGCCCTTTTACATTAATATCCAACATCAAATCCCAATCTTCTACATCTCCCTCTTGTATGGTAGAAAGTCCGTGTGCATTGCCTGCATTGTTGATTAAAACTTCTATATTTTTCCATTCATTAGGCAAAGAATCGATGGCTTTTTGGACTTCTTTTTTATCTCTGACATCAAAATTTAATGTATAAATTTTTGTCAATTTACTTAATTTTTCTGTCAATTCGTTTAATCTTTCTTGTCGTCTGCCACAAAGAATTAAAGGATATTGCAAAGATGCTAAATGTTCTGCTGTGGCTTTTCCTATGCCCGAAGTTGCACCTGTGATAAGAGTTATTTTCATTTTTTTGATATATTTTTTGAACTTTAAAAATTTTGAAATTATTTTTTTGATAATAATATGCCACAAAGATAATAAAAAACCTTTGATAATTTTATAATTTTATCAGTCGAATTATTTTTTGAACATATCTATATACTTTTTATGCCAACTTACACGCAGAACAAAATGCTGTTTCACTAATCTCATACATTGTGTTGTTTATTAGACTTCCTGCGAAATTGTTTTTTTAAGCCTCACTCCCTGCCCTCTCTCCACTTTGAGAGAGGGAAAAGGTGATTTCGCAGGAAGTCTAATGTGTTATTTATTGTGTCTGTTCAAATTGTTAGCATATTTTTAGCAGTAATTTTCAAAAATTATAGATTTTTCTTATGATTGTTATCTTAAACTTATATTTCAATACAAAAAAATGATATAAATTCTTATAATTTTTATATTTTTTATTACCTTTGCAAAGGTATTTTTATTTTTTTCAATTAGATTTATTTTTTATGCAATATTATAATTCAATTATAGAAACGATTGGTAACACGCCACTTGTCAAACTTAACCGTATTTTCAAAGGTATTAAAGGAACTGTTTTAGCCAAAGTAGAATATTTTAATCCGGGTAACTCTGTCAAAGATAGAATGGCAGTCAAAATGGTAGAAGATGCCGAAAAAGCAGGTTTGTTGAAACCGGGCGGCACTATTATCGAAGGTACATCAGGCAATACAGGAATGGGCTTGGCATTGGCAGCTATCGCAAAAGGGTATAAATGTATATTTACGATGGCAGATAAACAATCACAACAAAAAATTGATATTTTGCGTGCAGTAGGTGCGGAGGTTGTGGTTTGTCCGACTAATGTTGCTCCTGATGACCCTCGTTCTTATTATTCAGTAGCACGCCGTTTGAACAAAGAAATTCCGAATTCTTTTTATCCAAATCAATATGATAATTTATCAAATACTGCGGCACATTACGAAACTACTGGACCTGAAATTTGGAAACAAACCGAAGGAAAAATCACGCATTATGTATCTACGGTAGGTACAGGTGGTACAATGTGTGGCACTGCAAAATATTTGAAAGAACAAAATCCAAATATTTTTACATTAGGTATCGATACGTATGGCTCTGTATTCAAAAAATATAAAGAAACAGGAGTTTTTGATGAAAATGAAATTTATCCTTATCTTACTGAAGGTTTTGGAGAAGATATTTTACCACAAAACGTAGATTTTAGTTTGATAGATTTATTTATCAAAGTTACAGACAAAGACGCGGCAATCATGGCAAGAAGACTTTCGAGAGAAGAAGGACTTTTTATTGGTTGGTCGTGTGGCTCGGCGGTTTTTGGAGCATTAGAATATGCTCGCCAAAATCTCAAAGAAAATGATGTAATGGTCATTATTTTGCCCGACCATGGAACAAGATATTTAGGTAAAATTTATAATGATGCTTGGATGAAAGACCACGGATTTTTAGAAATGCGTGATTTTGCTACTGCCAGAGATATTATCAAATATCACCAAAAACAAGGCAGAAAAGAGGTAATCACCATCGATAAAGGAACTACGGTTATTGATGCCATTAAAATTATGGGAAAAGAAGGTATTTCACAACTACCTATCACAGACGGAGAGCATTTTATTGGTAGTATCACAGACTCAAAACTATTGTATCAAATGATTGAAACGCCTGAAATTAAAGATAAATTAGTTACGGAAGTGATGGGAAAACCTTTCAAGTTTGTTGCTTTGGACAATACCATAGATGTTTTATCCTCTTTGATTGACCAAGAAAACAAAGCACTTTTAGTACGTGATGATTTGTATAGAATTTATATTATCACACAAGCCGATTTATTAGAAGCCATATCAAATTAAGGTAGTTTTTATGTTGTTTTTGATTTAAAAAAAATCGTAATTATTTAGGTTATTTTGGTGGAAGTGTGGACGCTTGCACCAAAATAACCTAAATAATTTTCATAAAAATTACTTTTAAAAGTTTATTTTGTCTATTCTATTTTGAAACCAATCACCAACACATCATCTGTTTGATGTATATCTTTTCGCCATTCTAACAATGTTCTATCCAATATTTCTTTTTGCTCCTCGAATGTTTCTTTATGAATATCGAACAATAATTTTCTAAATTCGGTTTTCATAAATTTTTTGTTTAATTCTCCACCAAATTGGTCTTGATAGCCATCAGAATAAATATAACAATGCGTAGGTTTATCGATTTTGATGGTATATTCTTCAAAATTAACAAGTTTTTTTCTGATTTCTCCACCAATACCATATATACTTCCTTTTATTACTTGTAATTCGTTGTCTTGAATATACACAAGAGAATTTTTAGCACCTGCAAAGTGTAATAATTTTTCAGATTTATCCCAAACGCAAAGCGTTAAATCCATACCATCACGGTTTTGTGTTTCGTGTTGTTTTAGCATTTGATTGATGGCTTCGTCCATTTTTTTCAATATCAACGAAGGGCTTAAAATATTATTGGCTAAAATAATTTCACTCAATAAAGCATGCCCAATCATAGACATAAAAGCGCCAGGCACACCATGACCTGTGCAATCTACCGCAGCAATTATTGCTTTTTCACCTTTTTGAGCAAACCAATAAAAATCACCAGAAACAATATCACGCGGTCTAAAAAGAATAAAATGCTCTTTGAAATTTTGCTTGATGAGTTCGATATTAGGCAAAATAGCTTCTTGTATTCTTTGTCCATAATTAATACTTGCAGTAATATTTCCGTTTTGTTCTTTTATTTCTTGGTATGCTTGGTTTAATTGCAACGTTCTTTCTTCCACTTTATCCTCCAAATTTTCGTACAATAGTGCATTTTCTACTGAAATGGCTATTTGTGAAGAAAGCACTTTTAATATTTCCAAACGTTCATTGGTAAAAGCCCCGATACTTAAATTATTTTCTAAATACAATATACCAACTATTTTGCCTGTTTTGAGCAAAGGCATACACAAAAGCGATTTTACTTTTTGTTTTTTGATATAAGGAATATGCGTAAATTGTCCTTTGTGAGCAGCATCATCTAAAACAACAATTTGTTGAACGCGTACTACATAATTGACAATTTCGGTAGAGAGCAAAAACTCATCTTCTTTTATTTCATCTAACAAAATCGATTGTAAAATATTGATTTTTGTAGCACTTTCATCAACTTCTGCTTCTAAATAAAGTTTTTCATTTCTATATAAAAACAAGAAACCACGTTCAGCACCTGAGTTTTCAATCAAAATCTTCATCATTTTTTCTAACAAAGAATCTAATACAACTTCTTGAGAAAGCATTTGAGAGGCTTTGATAAGTGTAACAAAATCCAATGTATCATTTATATTTTTTGACTGACTTGAAGAAACAGAGGTTTCTTTGATGGAAGATTTGAATGTAATATTATCAAATTGAGTTCCTGATTTACCTTTGAGCAAATAATTATATTTTTTTTGAAGTTGCTCTACTTTTTTAGTTGCTCCCCAAATATTATATAATTGGTGTGCTTCCTGCCAATGTAACTGTGCTATTTTAGGTTTATTCAATTTTTCATAAAATAAAGCGGCTGATTCTGTAGCAAGCGCATTTTCAAAAATAAATCCTTGTTTTCGACTTTCTTCTATGGCTATTTCATACAAATCCATTGCTTCCAAATAATTACCATCTATTTGTGCTGTCATTGCTTGTATGAGTGTATATTTATTATAAAAATTAGCAGGATTTAGTTCACTTAAAGTTTTGAGTTTATTGACAAAATCCTTGATTTGTTCTAAAACTTCTTCTTTATCTGCCAATCCTTCTATTACCATTTTTAGCTGAATAATGGGATAATAAAAATGAAATGTAAAATACTGCAAAGTTCCCATCACAAAAGGGAGGAGTTTTTGGGCTTCACCGATATTTTTTGAGGCTTCTTTAGTTTGGTGCATTACCAAATCAGCTATTGCTTTCAAAGAATATGCAACAAAAGTAGCCCCAATCGATTGGTTTTGCTGTGTCAGTTTGACTATATTTTCAAACTGATAAGGCAAATTATGAGGAGGTTTAATTTGTTTATCGGTAAGTTCGCTTACCAAAGTATAGGTCGAGATAAGAATATCAATCGTTAGTGTATTTTGGTATTTAAGTGCTACTTGTAAATTATCCTCTATTTTTTGGATAACAATATGTAAGGAATTGCCTTGCAACAAGTTAGCAATTGGCACAAATGATATGTTGTAAGAGGCAAACTGTAGTTCACCTGATTGTAAGCCTATTTGCATACCTTCTTGTAAGATAGGCATAATTTCTTTAGCAGGTTTGGTGGGATAAATCAAAAATAAGCCCAATACAAAACAAGTATTGCATTTTTGCCTTAAATTATTGTATTTTTCGCTTAATTTATATGATAATTCGCCATATTGATACCCTGACTTATAATCGCCAAATATTATCCCTGATAAAATTCCATACGAGCTATAAGCGGTGGCTAATTCAGGAACATTGCCTTTTCCAAGCCCGAGGGCAGTTGCATTGACAATAATAAAAGTCCATAAATTAGGATTAGAAAGATAAGCAGGGGAAGCTAAATTGACTAAAATTTTAGCCACTAAAATATCTCGTTTCTCTTGGGCATCAGGTGCATCTACCAAACTTAAAATATCTCGCCCTGCCAAATTTTGCATCACTGCTCCAATGCCTGCCCCAATACCAGCTTCTAAATTAGCATCATTAGGAATACTAAAATCTAATAGATCAAGAGCTTTTTTACCATACTCAATAGCGTCATTGTATTTTGCACGTAAGGTAGCCTGAACGATTAAAGTGTTATAAATATCTGCCTTTTCTAAGTTATTTTGGACATTTTCAAGAGCATTTTGAGCATATTTTTCTGAATTTTCAAAATTTCCGTTCAAATATTCTACCTCCATCAATTTGGTAAATAAATTTAAAGCAAAATTATAATCATCTTGCCAAATATTTTCATTAGTGAAGGCTAAGCTTTTTTCTAAATAATCTAAGGCGCTTACATAAGCATTGGCATTTTTTGCTTTCACTGAGGCTTGAAAATTGAGGTCTTTCAATAATTTAATCGTTTCTACATCATTAACCAACTCTTTTGCTTGATTGAATTGATTGATAATATTAAAAATCTCTTGTTCTAATTTTTCGTTAGAAGTAGATTTTAATAAAGTTTGTCCTATTTTTAAATGCACACTTGCTAAACTTTTTTCTTCAATCAACGAATAGGAGGCTTGTTGGATACGGTCATGTTGAAATTTATAACCTTTTTTTGTCCTTGATATTAGTTGTTCTTCTAAGGCATATTCCAAATAATTTTCAATTTCTGTTTCTGAATTAATTTCTAATATCGCTCCAAGAATAGAGGCATCAAATTGATTGTTGAACGCAGCAGCAAATTGAAGTAATTGTATCGTTTCTTTGGGTAATTTTTCAATTTTATTGACCAATAATTCGACCACATTATCAGTGATATTTTGGGCTTTAATTTTTTCATTATCCCATTTCCATTGATAATTGTTATAATCAAAAGTTAATAATTTTTCTTCGTATAAAGTTATCAAAAATTGATTGACAAAGAATGGATTGCCTTGTGTTTTATCAAAAATAAGTTTTGCTAAACTTTCTGACGAATTTTCATCTACTTTGAGCGTATCTGCTACAATATTTTTTGTGTGTTGTAATGTTAAATTATTCAGGCTAATACTTTGTATTTCAGTGTATTCAGATAAATTTTTCAACATTAACGTAAGCGGATGTGTTGCATCAACTTCATTATCACGATAAGAGGCTACGATAAATAAATATTGGTTTTGCGTGCTTTGCAAAAACAATTCAATCAGTCGTAAACTTGCAGTATCAGCCCATTGCAAATCGTCTATAACCAAAGCAATTGGGTGTTCTTGTTTGGTAAAAACTTTGATAAATTCCTCAAAAGTATAATTAAATCTATTTTGTGTTTCTGCTGCGGGTAATTTTTCGACTTCTGGTTGTTTGCCAATAATAAACTCTAAACGAGGAATTACCTCCACAATCACATCACCATTTCCTTCTAAGGCATCTAACAAATCATTTTTCCAGATAGTAACTTTTTCTTTGGATTCTGTTAAAATATTATCTATCAAAACATCAAATGCTTGAATAATGGCTGAATAAGGAATATTGCGTTGAAATTGCTCAAATTTTCCTTTGATATAATAGCCTTTTTCTTCTGTGATTGGTTTTTGAATTTCTTGAATAAGGGCAGATTTACCAATGCCTGAATAACCTTTGACCAACATAATTTGAGGCTTGCCTTCTTGACAAACTTTATCAAATACCTGCAATAATTTTTTTGTATCTTCTTCTCTGCCGTATAATTTTTGAGGAATATGAAATTTATCAGAATGGTCAGTTTTTCCTAATTCAAAATTTATTTCTTCTCCTCTTTCTAAATATTCTAAACAATTATTCAAATCATTTTCCAAACCTTTGGCAGATTGATAGCGGTCTTCTGCATTTTTAGAAAGTAATTTTAATACAATTTTCGAAATCACTTCTGAAATTTCTTTATTGATTAGATGAGGTGCTTTTGGCATCAAAGCAATATGTGCGTGGATAAGTTCTATGTGTTCAGTGGTTTTAAATGGAAGTTCGCCTACCAACATTTCATACATCACCACACCCAAAGAGTATAAATCAGTACGATAATCAATATTTCTATTCATTCTACCCGTTTGTTCAGGAGAAATATACAACAAACTACCTTCCAACTGATTGATATTGGCTATTTCTCTTTTTTCGACTGAAAGTTGTGTAGCAATATCAAAATCGATGATAGTGGTTTGTAGTGTATCAGGATTGATTAAAATATTATTGCTGTTAATATCTTTATGAATCACATTGTTTTGGTGGATTATTTCCAATGCTTTTGTGATGTTGATAGCAATTTTTATTCCTTCTTTGACACTAATTTTTCTATCTTTTAAAAAATTAGATATAGTTGGCGATTCAATATATTCACTCACAATAATTACCGAATTGCCTTGTGGCAATAAAGCCAAAACTTTTACAATTCCATCATTTTGAACACTTTGACTGATTGCAAACTCTGTTTCAAAACGTTTCAATTCATTGGGGCTTGGATAAGCAGATGATGTAGTTTTTAATACAAATTTTTCATTATGTTGATTGAAAGCCAAAAAAACACTTGTTTTTTCTGATTTATAAAGATTTTTTATAATTTGATAACCTATAATATTATTCTCCATTTTTTTACCTTTAATGTGTTGTTAGTTTTTTTTATTATTTTGAAAATTAGGATATACATTTTGTTCAAACATAGTATGAACATCTTGTCTATGTTTTTTATCTAATTTATTGATTAAACTTTTGTATTCCTCTATATGGTCGTCTTCTGTGGTTACTTTATGGATTTCAGGCACCCAAACAGGATGTAAAGTAAAACCAAAATTATATTCAGGGTGTGTCAGCGTGCATACAATATGCGTTTGGCTGGGCGTATTGATGAACACATAACCGTACATATCTTCAGGTATTTTGCCCGATTTGACTTGTAATATTAAATTTAAACTTTCTCGTGTTGAAGAAACCAAAGAACGTTTGGGAACATTAGATTCGAACATAATTTTGTAGAAATGATAATGAATTACATCAATAATAGTGCAAAAATCAATAATAAATACAGAATAAATAATATTTTTAAGCGAAATAATATTTTTTTTCAATATTTTTTCTAATTTGTAGATTGAACTTAAAAATTCAAAAATATATTTTAATTTCTGTCATTTATAAGCATTATCAGAGTTTGACAACAATTTGCAAAGTTATAAAAAAAAATTATTTACACAATATTTTTTTACAATAATTATAAAATTTAGTTTTTTTCTAACATTTATACAGATAAAATTTTTCTAAAAATCAATTTTATTTTTTATTTTCTTAGGACAAATCTCTCCCTTTCCAATGATATTTTTTTCCAAAGCCTGCAAAAGCAAAGAAAATCACATAAAAAGGATAAATCATTTGCACCAAAAAAATAAATGGAATACTTTTTTGATGATTGAAAAATATCAAAATAATCGATAAAAATATAAATTCAGGAATAATTTTTAAAAAAATAATACCCACAAAAAAATAAAAAGATATAAAATTCAAAAAAAATAAAAAACTTGCCGCCAATATATTTAAGTTTACCAAAAAAATAAAAAAGGCTAATAATTTTGTTTTCCAATCTTTATAATATTTCCATTTACTTGCCCAACGTTTTCTTTGTCTATAAAATTCACCCCAATTTTGAGATGGTTTGGTGGTAATAATGGCATTTTTATCAGCCAAAAAATAAATTTCCTGCGGATATTTTTGAGCTATTTTTTGCAACAAAAATTCATCATCACCAGAAGCAATTTGTGGTGTATTTTTATAACCTCCCAAAATATCAAAAACTTCTTTTGTATAAGCCAAATTTGCACCATTAGCCATATTTGGCATATTTAACGACAAACTAATAGCACCCGAAGCTACCAAAGAAGCAAAATCTATCGCTTGAAAATGTGAAAAAAAAGTATGATTTGTTGCAAAAGTTACAGGGGAAGAAATCAATTTTGCGTCTGTTTTTTGATAAAAATCCCAAATCGTTTCGAGCCATTTTGGAGGAGCAACACAATCTGCATCAGTAGTAATTATTAGCCTCGCTTGTGCGTGTGTGATGCCTAAAGTCAAGGCTTGTTTTTTGGGAGAATAAGCAAAATTTTTGTCTGCATACAAAATTTTTAGATTGATTTTATTTTTTAATATATAATCTTTGACTAATTCTGCTGTGTTATCTGTCGAATTATCATCAATAATAATGACTTCAAAAGATTGTTTTTCAAAAGATTGATTTACTAAACTATCCAACAATTGTAAAATATTTTGACTTTCGTTGCGTGCAGGCACGACCACAGAAATAAAATACAATTCGTTTTTTTTAACAAAAGTATTGCTTTTTTTTATTATTTTTTTTTGATTTTTTATTGAAATAAAAAACCAATTCCATAACAAAAAAAAGCAAAAAAAAGTATAAATGAAAGAAATAAAAATCATATTTTGTATTAAACGCTTCCTGCAATGGTGTCCAAAATTGTTTTGTAATCTAATTCGTTTAGTCCATCGCCAGCCTTAGATGGATATTGAATTGTGTTGTCCCAATGGTTTGCGATGTCAGTCCAAGGATAAGCATCAGGTGCGTACATAATCAATCTTTTGGAGGCTTTACTCATATATTGTCCGTCCCAAAGGTCGGTTAGTTCATCAAAATTAGTAGGAATATTTATGGGATAATTATCAGGTTTTTCGTTTTGATAAGCGTCTAATGGATAGGCAGTGGCATCACTCCAAAGAATAATAATTTGTCTTTTTTTGTCGCCTGTATTATTCCATTTAGATTTGATGGCTAATGCAACTGCTTCCAAACCGCTTTCAGGTTCTTCTCCTCCGCCTTCTGCGACTATTTTTTGTACAAATTCATCAAATTTTTCTTTTTCTTGTGGTAGTGTAAAAAAGTTTGATTCTTCTAATGAAAATTCGCCATCATAATAATAATCTCTAAACATAATTACCTTCACTCTCAACACGTCAATATGTTTATTTTTGGCTTGCATAACATTCATTAAATCATCATAAAATTTTAAAGCATTGCTTTTAACTGTATCAATTATTGGTTGCATACTGCCTGTAGCATCTATGCACATCACTATATCGACTGTATATTTGAGGGTTTGCATCGTATTTATTTTTTTTACAAAGATATTAAAAATTTTGTTTCATTAACTTTTGGAAAGTTTAAAAATTATTTCATAAACATTTTTTTTCTACTAAAAACAGCCAAAACTACTTTCAAAGATTCGTGAACGATATTAAAATACAAAGAAATATATAAAATCAAAGCAAAAAACCATAAAACTGCTACATTAAACCAATAAGTATCAATTCCCCACCATTTGATAGGTGCGTAAAAATGTGGACGACCTTTCAGTGGCGAAGAAGGAGCGTCTAAAAAAATAGGATAAATTTTTTGTCTTAAAACTCCTGTTTTTTCGACTATAACTCGATTGATTTCGTCAGTATTTTTGACTAAACTTTCGATGGTTTCATTGTGATAAATTCTTTTTGTTTCGATAAATTTATCTCTTCCTTCGTTTGTTTTAGTGATATTGGCAATTATTTTATCTTTTAATTTATTGTTGGCTTGATGAATTTTGATATAAACATTTTTCCAAAGCGAAAGATAAGTTCTAATTGTTTTGATATTTTTTTCGTTCAATGTTTCAGGATAAATAATTTTCAAAGTTGGAAAATGTGTATTAGGTTGTAATTTGCTTTCTCTCCAAATTTCTAATCGGAGTGTTTTACAAATTTCTGCTATTTGTTCTCTGTTTTTGTTTTGATTTTCAGGCACAGAATCTCTTTGCAAACCAACTGCATTATCCAATAAAGTTTCTAATTTAGATAAATAATACACAGATTTATATTCTGCTTTTGCCATTTCTTTGTCATAATGATAAAAGTTTTTTTCAAAAGCATTGTCTTTAAATTCACTGACAACCAATGCCTCAAAAGCCCACCGAGAAAACATAATTTCACTTACCCAAGGCACACGATTAGTGCCTGCAAGATGTGGATTCATTTCATCAAATTTTATCACAATACCACCCAAAATCAGTTGAGGAATAATCAAAATAGGTATCAAAATATACACCGCCACCACAGAACTAAACGTAGCAGAAATATTTAATCCTAAAATATTTGCCGTACAAGAAACACTAAATAACACAAACCAATACGTCCATAATTTATTATCAATTTCTAAAATCCAATTACCAATCAAAACAAAACTAAGCGTTTGAACAAATGAAAACGAAAATAAAATAATGACTTTGGACATCAAATAACTCCCTCGACTTAGATGTAAAAAACTTTCACGCTTTCGAATCTTGGCATCTTTGATAATTTCTTCGGCACTTACGGTCAAGCCAATAAACAAGCAAACAATAATGCTCATAAAAATATAAGCAGGTAAGTTTACATTTTCACTAAAATTATATTTTCCATTGGCTTGTGAACTACTAAATTTTACGATGCTTGCCAAAATAAAAGCCAAAAAAGGTGCTTCTAACAACGCAATAAACATATATTGTGTGTTGCTTAACTTTGCCAAAACATCTCTTTGAATAAAAATAAAAAGTTGTTTTAATTTATTAGGAATATGCAAAGAAAGTGGTGGCACAACAGGCGTTGGCGTAGCAGGAACAATATTTTTTTTCTGATTTTCTTTATAATCTAAAAAGTTTTTATGCCATTGTGCAGGCGAAACCTTGCGTGTGGGCGTGTAATGCCCATATTCATCAACAATTTTTGTTTCAATAATTTCAAAAATTTGCTCTACTTCTATATGCCCACAATTTGAACAAACGCTTCCACTTCTATACAATAAATCTGCTTGTCGTCTAAAATAATTGACGCAAGCCAAAGGATTTCCATAATAAATCGGATAACCACCTACATCTAAAATCAATAATCTATCAAACATTTTGAAAATATCTGACGAAGGTTGATGAATGACTACAAAAATTAGTTTTCCTTTCGAAGTTAATTCTTTTAATAAATCCATAATATTTTCAGAATCCCTCGAAGATAGCCCAGAAGTTGGCTCATCTAAAAATAAAACGGCTGGTTCTCTGATAAGTTCTAAGGCAATATTTAATCTTTTTCTTTGTCCGCCACTGATGGTTTTTTGTAATGGATTACCGACTTTTAATTGTGAAATTTCGAATAATCCTAAACTTATCAATGTTTTTTCGACTAATTGTTTGATAGCACTTTCAGAAAAATGTCCATAACAAAGTTTAGTGGCATAATATAAATTTTGAAAAACGGTCAATTCTTCAATCAATAAGTCGTCTTGTGGCACATATCCCATCAAACCTTTTATTTTTTCGCTTTCAAGTTCGTTATAAATATCGACTCCGTTTAATAAAATTTGTCCGCCAACAGGAATTGCTTGTCCGTTTAATACATTAATAGTAGTTGATTTTCCTGAGCCACTTCCGCCCATAATTCCGACCAATCTTCCTCCTTCTTCACTGATATTCAAATCGCGCAATCCTAATTTTCCATTAGCAAAGGTATAATATACATTTTTTGCTTCTAATAAAATAGGGGTTTCTACGTATTCTCGTCTAAATCTTCCTACAATATCACTAAAATAAATTGGGTTTGAAGTTTCACATCTAAACACTGCCCCTGGTGGCACTGCGTACAAATGTCTTGGTCTTAACACAACATTATTCAAAAAAACGTTGGTGTTGCCTTGTTGCAAAAGCCTTGCAAAATATAATTCAGCGTTGGGCAATCGCAAAACACTAATCATACTTTCTAAACCTTCTCTATGAATATATTTGACAGGAGGCGCATATCGCCTTGAGCTCATAATCAATATATGTTGGGAATCACCCGAAAAATGACTTGCAGGCAATATAAATTTTTTCAATAATTCGTATTCTGACTTATCAGTATTAAATGCTTTGGCGGCTTCATCAACAAAAGACAAAGATTTTTCATCACATTCTACGCCTGCCACTTCCAATAAATGCGATAAAACGATAACTTTTTGTTTTTGATTCAGTTCTCCATTTATTCTTTTGAAAATATTTTTAGGTTCTATTTTTACTGAAACGGCGATTTCTGCGTATTCTTGGAACAAGTTTAAATATTTTGTAGAAGATTCTTCACTCACTTGGTCAGCGATAAAGTCTTCGATTAAACTCATTTCAGAAATACTTAAAGTACCATCTGCAATGGCAGAAATGGCTAATAATTGAATAATAGATTTTAGTACAGGCTCACTCATTGCTCGAAATTTTGTGCAATTTAGTACACAAATTTAAAAAATGAAAATGAAAATGATTTTTTTTTAAAATTATACCAATTTTTTATTTACTTTTGCATTATGAAAAAGTTTTTCGCTCTATTTTTATTCTATTTTTTCTTATTTTTATCCAACCTTTTTGGACAATATATTTTTCCTGTTGATTTTTCCGCAGGCAAAGCATATTTGGCGGGCAATGTTGGAGAAATAAGACAAAGCCACTTTCACGCAGGTTTAGATTTGGGAATTATGACTGGCACAAAGGTCAAAGCTGCTGCCAAAGGTTATGTATCAAGAATTACAAATTCGTCAAGCGGCTACGGAAAATGCTTGGTCATCACACATCCACACCTCAAACAAAAAACTTTATATGCACATTTGCATAAATTTGAAGGAAAAATTGGGGCTTATTTGAAACAAAAACAAAAAGAAAAAAAAGTTTCTGAACTCGATTTAGAAATTCCTGCTCATGTTATTCCTGTCAATATAAGCGAAATTATCGCACTTTCAGGTAATACAGGGGCTTCTGCGGGGGCGCATTTGCACTTCGAAATCAGAACTATGAATGATGTTTCGGTGGATCCTTTTATGTATCAATTCAAAGAATTACCGCCAGACAAACTACCGCCTGTTGTCAAAAAAATTGCTTTTTCACCTATGCACATCAATGCGCGTATCGGCAATGAATTTGCTCGAAAAGAGTATAATGTTATCGGACAAAATGGCAATTATTATGTGCAAAATGTTGTTTCTGTGTCGGGTGCAGTAGGTTTAGAATTATTGGCTTGGGATATTTTACAAAACTCAATTCATACTTTTGGCATTAGTTATATTGATGTCAAATTAGATAAAAATATTATTTATTCTGCTAATTTACGTTCTATTGACCACGCCGAAAATCGTTGTATGTTGGTGCATATCAATTATGAAAATCAAAAAAATAATAATCAAGCTTTTCAAAGATGTTATGTGGCAGATGGCAATAGATTAAAAAATTATTCACACCTCAACAAAGGAATTATTCATCTCAAAGATAATAATATTCATCAATTAACTATAAAAATGACTGATAATTGGGGAAATATTACTAATTTATCTATTAAAATTCAAAGTAATTTTGTTAATTTTTCTCCTCGATTTATCCCTGATAAAAGTTTAGCCAAACCAAATTTAAAATATAAAGTTATTGAAAATACCTTAGTGATTGAAGGACTAAATCTAAAAACAAAAGGACAAAATGCACTTTTTTCTTTTAGTGGGGTAAATTATCCTATCAAATTAAGTTCTCAAATAGGAAAAAAATCGGTTTATTTATGGGATTTAAGAGATGGATTGCCTGACGCAGTAGAAGTGGGTGGCGTGAGATTACCTTTATTTTTTAGAAAAATGATTCCTTCTGAACAAGAATTTTGGTATCGCAGTAAAGATTTAGTGATTCGTTTTCCAAAAAATGCTTTGTTTGATACTTTGTATTTAGAAGCACGCCCACAAGCCTATCACTTAGATTTGCATACTCAATTTGTGCCTTTGTTTTCAACCATAGAAGTAACTTATTTGTCTAAAAATATGCCTAAATATTCGCAAGCCTTTTTAGGAAATATGTTATTAAAAAGTACGGCTTTGATAGGCGGAGTAAAATTTAAAACTCGCCAATTGGGACGCTTTTTTTTTCGCCCAGACGTTACGCCACCTTTGGCAAACCTTCTCAAAAACGATGGCAACGCAATTTTTCTCCAAGTAATAGAAAAAGAAACGGGCTTAGATGAATTTAAAGCCTATTTAAACGGACAATATTTGCCTTTAGATTATGATAGTAAAACAAATATTTTATCTTTTGAAAAAGAAATTTCTACACAGATTTTAAAAGGAATTTTGGAAATATCTTTGACAGATATAGCAGGTAATTACAAAAAATATACCTTTAAAATTTAAAACAACCATTTTTTTATGAGTTTTCCTTCTGTAAGTAGTTTGATAGTGGCTTTTTTGATGTTATTTTTGGATATTATTATTTTTTATATTGTTAAAATTGTGTATAAAAAAAAATATATTCAAATTGCATTGATAGTACATTCTGCTATTTTTATTGTTAGTTTTGTTGCTTTTCGTAACAAATGGATAGTTTTTGGTGATACATTCAAAACGATACTTGGCACTTTACTCATTACTTTATATTTTTGTAAACCTTTTATTATTTTTTCTTATTTTGTGGGTTCTATCATGGAGTTTACTCAAAAAATAATTAGAAAAATTATCAAAAAACCAACTTTTACGCCTGAACAAACTAATTCCCGCAGAGAATTTTTAGCCAAAACTGCTATTTTTACAGGTGCTTTGCCTTTCGGAATTATGACTTATGGAATGAGTATGGGGGCGTATGATTATAGAGTTATTAACCAAAAATTAAAAATTCCAAATTTACCAAAAAAATTCAATGGAATGAAAATTGCACAAATTTCGGATTTGCACGTAGGAAGTTTTTGGGATAATATTGCTCCAAAAAGAGGCATTGAATTACTTTTACAACAAAAACCTGATGTGATTTTTGTTACAGGTGATTTGGTAAATTCTGAAACAAGCGAAGTAAAACCGCATTTAAAATGGTTAGGGCAAATAAAAGCCGAATTAGGTGTTTTTTCTATCTTGGGCAATCACGATTATGGAGATTATAAAAGTTGGAATTCTGAAGATGAAAAAAGACAAAATTTGCTCGATTTATACAGCGTTCAGAAAAATTTAGGTTGGAATTTATTGGTTGATAACACACGATATATTACAATCGAGAATGAAAAAATTGCCATTATGGGAGTAGGAAATTGGGGTTCAAAAAGTTATTTTCCAAAATATGGACGTTTGCTCGAAACCTATGAAATCACTGATAAAGATGCTGTAAAATTATTACTCACACACGACCCCACCCATTTTGAATCTCAAGTCATTGATTATCAAGATATTGCTGTAAGTTTTTCAGGTCATACCCATGGAATGCAAGTAGGCTTAGATTTTGCTAATTTCAAATGGAGTCCTGCACAATATATTTATAATCAATGGGCAGGATTGTATCAAAAAGGCACACAACAAATTTATGTCAATCGTGGTTTTGGTTTTTCAAATGTTTTTCCTGCACGTTTGGGAATTTTGCCTGAAATTACTATTTTTCAATTAGAATCATAATCCTATTTATCAAATTTATGAAATATTTATTTGTCTATCTTTTAAGCAGTGTAAAATTTGTAATGGGACCTCTTACAGGGCGATTAGTGGGTTTACACTGGATAGAAACCATTTTTTGTACTATTTTAGGTATGATGACTACTGTGGTTTTATTGAGTTTTTTGGGTAAAAAAATCAAAACTTATTTTAATCAAAAAAGAGAAAAATATTTACACCTAAAAAAAGAAAAATTGTCAGAATTTGGAAAAAATACGGTATGTGGGGAATTTCTTTTTTTACTCCTCTGCTTTTTACGCCTATTGGAGGCACTTTGATAGCGGTTAGTTTTGGAGAAAAAGTTAAAAATATTATTTATAAAATGTTTGTTTTTTGTGTTTTTTGGACGCTTTTTTTTACTTTTTCTGTTTATTTTTTATATCCTTCTCCTATTCAAAAAAAAATGGAAGAAAAAGAAATAAAAAAATAATACTTTTAAAAATAATGACCAAGAATTTTATACAATTAAACATAAAATATTGATTTTCAATACATTAATAATTAAATATCTATCAAAAATGGCAAATAAAAGAAAACAAATAAAAATAGACAAAAGCAATAAATATGATAAAATTATCAAAGAAAATATTGAAAATTGCGTTTTGCCACTTATCAATAATTTTTTTCATTTAGACATTGATTCTTCACAACTTTTTGAGATTGAACCAGTAGTTCAAAAAACAATTGAAAGAGAGGCTGATTTACTCAAAAAAGTAAAAAAAAATGATGGAACAGATGAATATTTGTTACAAATTGAGTTTCAATCAAAAAATGAACAAAATATGGCACTCAGAATGTTGGAATATTATGGTTTTATTGCAAGAAAATACGATTTAATTGTCAAACAATACGTTATTTATATTGGTGATGAGCCTATAAAAATGGAAGATGGTGTCAATCATCCTGATGTAAAATCAAAATTTAGAATTATTAATATCCGAGCTATGGATTACAAAAAATTTTTGGTTTCGAGTAGCCCTGAATATGTAATTTTGGCTATTTTAGCTGACTTTGGCAAAGATTCTCCCGAAATAGCCACTAAAAATATTTTACAACGAATCGTTACAATAACAGAAACAGAAAAACGTTATAAAAATACATTGGAAAAAGAAAAATATTTAAAACAAATAGATGTGATTAGCCAACTGCGTGGCTTACAGCACATTATCATTAAAACAATTAAAGAAATGGCACTTACATTAGACATCACAAAAGACCTTCGCTATATCGAAGGCGAAAT